>NZ_JAUBQD010000039.1:0-69402 GCF_036701085.1 Microcoleus sp. Pol7_A1 | reverse complement strand
CTCAATCGAATAAGGTTTCATTTTTTCCGCGATCGCTACTGAACACAGTGTACCACATATACATGGAATCTGCTGTAAGTGTGATCTTCAATACTGCATTGGCTTGCAACGGCTCATTGAACCAATATTCTCTGTACCACCTATCCTCTTCTATCGATTCTGAAATCATCATCATAGGACAGCCGGAAAATCGACCGCCCGGCTCTAAATTGACGCTCCAGGGCTGGCGCCCCTGTCCTTCCAAAACCACTATGCAATCTGGGTTGCTGGGTTGATCTTTGAGGAAATCATCACTAAGCTGAACCCAACTTGGGCGATGAACGCTGAGTCCTATAGCCATCTCAAGCCGCTCCAAGTCACGATGCTCTATGGATTTTTCTAGGAAGCTTGTAACTTCAATCTCGATATTTTCCGTGATGTGCTCAAGCAGTACCCGGAAATCAGTGACCAAACAAGCCAGTTCATCATCGGCTGTGAACCCCCAATAACTGGCATAGCTACCATCCCCGTATCCACTTCCAAATGCGATCGTATTGCCCCCAGTATCAGGGTCTAGGGTAAGATTGAAAGTGTGCATATCGGGGTCTAGGGTGAGATTGAAGCCACTCTGATCCACAATTTGCTGAGATGGGTAGGTTAATAGAGTTACCAGCTCCTGAGCTGCTAGCCAGTCATCCAATTGAATCCTGTGGTCAATGGCACGCTCGACTAGACACTGCAATTCTTCATCAGAACGTCGCTCAACTACCTGAGCATCGACAAAACATCCCAGTCCCGCATCAACACCATAGGCAAAAAACTGATTCCGTCTTAACTCGGCCAAATCCTCACCTCGACGCAGAGCCATCTCCCAACGGACAGGGGATTCAGAGCAAAACTTAACCATCGCACAGGCAGTGCGCCCACTGTCAACCACACTTAGCAACACAGGATAGCGCCCTGGTGGAACGGTTCTGCTAAACGGGTCAACGTCTTTGCACCACAGCCAACCGGGGTCGCAAGCAATAATACGCCCTGAAGGTAAAACTAAGTCACCCGCCTGAAAAACATCACTGGTTATGGGACCCTCTGTGAGCGATTCGTAGACTTGATTGGGATCGAATGCTGCGATGAAGTTGGTATGAGTCTTTGGGGACATGAGGCGATCGCAGTTAGATAAAACTTTTTTACTACTCTAATATATGATTTGTGGTTCAATATCAAAGATTGCTTGGGTAAGCCATATCTATTTAACCGGACTTGATATGACTGGCATAAAATCTTAACCTGTATCGGATTGAGTGTCTGGTACCACTTGCAAAAGAATTACATTGCTGTGGCGATCGCGACTGAGCAAAAACTTAACTTCCCCAGTCGCACCGTTAACTTTAAAATCAGAATTAGCCAAAGTCTTAGCTAAGATAACTCGTCCTGCTTCACTGCTATAAAGTTAATCGCGATCGCCCACAGGTAAACTCAGTATAAACCCTGTTTGACCAAGTATGGCAGCATCTAGTTGAATATCGCCGCCGTGCGCCCGTGCGATTTCCCTTGCTAAACTTAGACCCAATCCCGATCCTTCGATTTTTTGGATCTGTGTGGAGTCGCCGCGATGGAAGCGCTCGAAAATGCGATCGCGCTCCCTCAAAGAAATATCTTGAGAGCTATTGACAATTTTGACAATTACTCTTTTTCCCTGACAGTTAGCCTGTAACCTGAGCCAACCCTTCGGTAAATTATATTTAATCGCATTACCAACTAGATTTTGCAAAATCTGCACCAGTAAATCGCGATCGCCCTTGATATATAAATTAGGAGCAATTGCCATTTGCACATCTAAATGCGGTGCTAGCAGTTCCATATCTTCGGCAATTTCCGATAGCAAAGCCGACATATTCACTTCAACCAAATGTAAACCCATACGTCCGGCATCGGCTAGAGAAAGTAAGAGAAGTTTACGGGTAATTTCACTCAAACGGCGCACTTCATCCAATAAGTTACTCAGGGTTTGCTGTACCTCAGAACCCGATTCAACTTGATGCAAAGCCCGTTCTAGTTGGCCTTGCAAAATTGCCAACGGTGTTTTCAGTTCATGAGCAGCATCTCCACTAAAACGAGAAGCTTGTTTAAAACTTCGCTCCAGACGTTCTAACATCTGATTGAACACAAAAATTAATTCAACAAACTCTATATCCGTTGAACCGACAGGGACGCGCCGATCGAGCCCTTGTACGGTAACATTGCGAATAGCCATCGTGAGTCGCCCAATGGGATACAGAATACTCCGCGATATCAACCACGCTCCACCTGCTACGAATAACAACACTACGGGAATAGAAAATAGAAAGATATTGCGAATCGATGCCATTTCCCGATCGATCGCTTGTAAGTTAACAGCGATCGCTATTTGAGTCTGAGGAGAATGAATCGCGCCCACACGCCAAACAGCCCTGCTAGTACGCTGGGTTGCTAGTTTAGCTTTGAAAACTCGAGGAAAATTCGGTCGATCGAATTGAGGAGGTCGATCGCGCGGGGGTCTTCTTTCTCTCGGTGAAAATGAATCCGGTCGATCGGGAGGTGGTGGATAAGGTGGAGGTGGTGGATAGGGTGGAGGGGGAGGTTCTAATTGAAAAGGTATTCTGGCAGGATCGGGAGGGGGTTGGGGCAGCGATCGCCATAATGAATTAGCATCAAGTTCATCTTGCCACTGGCTCGATCGGTATAGCAAATTACCATCTCTATCAGTCACCAGCAAAGCCGCGGTTGTTTCCCCATCATTCATTCCTAAAACTGAGGGCAAAGAATCACTATAAACATCCCATTGCGTCGATTGCGGGCGGGTAGATTGGATTAACTGATTCTTGATTTCAGCATCAAGACGTTTTACCTTAGCATCGTAAATCAACCACCACGAAACAATACTAAAGCCAATCAGAGCAACACTTGCCAGAACAGCAGATAATAGAGTAATCCGAAAACGAAAAGATTGCAGTTTCACGATGGGGAATCTGGTTTGCGAAACCGATAGCCAACGCCGCGCACGCTCTCAACCCATCCTGTACCGCCGATCGGTTCAATTTTCTTGCGAATGCGTTGAATACATACATCTACCACATTCGTATTCGGATTAAAATCATAACCCCAGATATGTTCGAGGATTTGCGTGCGGGTGAGTACCCGGCCGGGCGATCGCATCAGATATTCCAACAGATTAAACTCGCGGGTTGTAAGTTCTACCGCATGGCGATCGCAGGTAACTTCTCGCAGAATGCGATCGAGCTTAACTGGACCAACACTCAGAATATTTTGGCGATCGCCCGAAGCACGCCGCACCACAGCATAAATCCGAGCAACTAACTCCTCAACAAAAAACGGTTTAGCTAAATAGTCATCAGCACCGAGATGTAACCCTTCAATGCGATCGTCTAGTTCATTGCGAGCAGTTAATAAAATCACCGGTACGTTGCGTCCAGCCTTTCGCAGATGTTTGAGGATAGATAATCCATCTTTTCCGGGCAAAACAATATCCAGGACGATCGCATCGTACTCATTATCCATCGCCCGATCGTAGCCATCATTGCCATTATCGCAATAATCCACAACAAAACCTTGTTCTTTCAAGCCGATACAAACAAAATTGGCAATTTTTTCTTCATCTTCAACGTATAGAACATTCATAGATTTACCGATTCGGTTGCGATTATACCGCCATCAGGGATTTACTTAAATTACAAAACTGTAATCCATCCGCACTGGTGCAGGTAATGTTTGGGGAATTTGATGTAGTTATAAACATTTTTAGGTCGGCGATCGTAACTCTCATGAAAATTGCTTCAATGCTCGCATTACCTGCTACAGCCTTGCTGCTGGGATTTAGCAGCTTGACTTTCCCCGATCGGACTACAGCTAATTCTAATACTGTACTAGCCCAGAGCCAGCCCGAACCCAGTCAAGAGCGCAGACATCCGCCCCGTATAGATTTTCCTGCTGCTGCCAAACAATTAGGAGTCACCGAAGCCGAGTTAATCGAAGCTTTGGGCCTACCCGCCAAACCGCCGGAACCGCCAAGCGAAAATAATCGCCCGCCCAGCCCACCGCCCCGTCCTCGTTTAGATATTCCCGGTGCAGCGAAAAAGTTGGGAGTCACTGAAGCAGAGTTGATTAAAATTCTGGGCATTCCACCGCGTCCACCGGGCGATCGTAATTTACCTCAAAATTCGGAAAAACCCTAATTTCTACAGATTACAAAACCGTAATCCTAGGACAGGGGTAAATGTCATATTCAACCAACTTAATGATTGTAGAGACTAACTCAAAGGTCGATCGAGAATTCATTTCTTTAGCCTGACAACTGATTCAAACTTAGAAAACTAATTCGGGTAATTACATCATGCCACAACTATTTCCTAATTCAATCAATGCACCGGGCAACCAACCACCTCAAAATCAAGGCGCACCGGGTAACCAACCACCTCAAAATCAAGGCGCACCGGGCAACCAACCACCTCAAAATCAAGGCGCACAAATTACCAATTCTGCTCTACCTTCCCAAAATCCAACTCCACCCCCTCCGCCAGCTAACAGTATTAGCACCACAGCAGGAAACGACAATATTACCGGAGATAGTTTAGATAACTTCATTCTAGGTAGTAGCGGCACTGATAGCATAATTGGAGGATTAGGCACGGATACAATGAGCTATCTTTCCCTTACCAGCAGCATTAGCCTTGAGGCGAAAGGTATTGTAGATAAAGGCGCAGCAGGTACAGATACCCTGCAAAATATAGAACAAATAATTGCTCCTTTAGGACAGAGTAATACCATCGATGCTTCTACAGGCAGCGGCACAGCTTCTATTAATGTGGATTTGTCGCAAAATCGCTTGGCGGTTAACAATCTACCCGGTATCGGCACTCTGAATTTTACGGTAGAGAATTTCGTTAACGTCACAGGTACTCCGAATGTAGATGTCCTTACCGGAAACATCCAAAACAATTCTTTAGTAGGAGGAGATGGTAACGATACACTCTCAGGTTTGCGCGGCAATGATACCCTGATTGGAGTCAATCCATCAAGTGCTGCACCGGGAAGCAATGAAACCGATGTACTGATTGGGGGTCGAGGTAGAGATATTTTTGTTCTCGGTGATGCGGCAATTAGCTACTATCAGGGAACAGGAGTTGCGCTGATTCAGGATTTCCAACAAGGAATCGATCGCATTCAGTTAAGCGGGAATCTTTCCAACTACAATATAGTTGGTAACTCCATCAATTTGGCTGGTACATCTGACCAAATTGCTGTCATTCAAGGCGGCTTTACTCTTGATAGTTTCATATTCGTGTAATATCAATTCCGGCTGCACTCCTTATCATACCTAGGAAACGGCAGTGCCGTTTCCCTACCCAAAATAATATTGTAGGGAAACGGCACTGCCGTCTCCCTATGAGACATAGGACACGGCAGTGCCGTTTCCCTACCCAAGATAATATTGTAGGGAAACGGCACTGCCGTGTCCTAATTTCTAATTTTATGCAAACGCCGATCGCTCTTTAATCCAATCGAGTAAAATAGGATTGACCAATTCCGGCGCTTCATCCTGGGGACAATGACCTACGCCTTCCAGCGCAATAAACTTTTCAACAGCCGGAAACTTTGCCAATTCTCGCCCCAATGCGATCGGCTCCCAAGGGTCGTCCGTACCCCACAAAATCAAAGCCGGACAGCTCAAACGCGGCAACAAATCCTCCGGTAGCGGCCCTTGAGAATAACTGATAAATGCTACAAATACTTCGACTGCACCGCTATCTCGGGCAGGTTTCAGCAGCATATTTACCAGTTCGTCGCTGACAGCTTCAGGACGGCGATATGCTTGTAAAAGCACTTTTTTTACTGTTTTTGGCGTTGCTAATTGTTTAAAAAATAATTGACTTACCCACTTGACATTTAAAAGTTTTTGTGCTATTGGCGCTCCCAAACTGCGATACCAAGGCAATTCGGCGCGTTTGCGATCGTGCAGCAACCGCAAGGAACAATTGATTAAAATTACGCCAGAAGCAATATCGGGAAAATCAACAGCCGCTTGCATAATTGCCACACAGCCGATCGAATTTCCCACCAAAAAAGCCGGCCCGCCCGCAACTTCCCGACAAAAATCAGCAATTAGCTGTCCCCAAGTTTCAAAAGTATAGTCAATCTCAAGTTTGGGCGCTGGTTTAGCAGAACCGCCAAAACCGATGAGGTCGATCGCATAACAGCGGCAATCAGCAGCCAGCGCCGGCAAATTCTTGCGCCAGTGGCCCCAAGACGCGCCGAAACCGTGGACAAAGACCACCGCAGGCCCCTGCGAACCCGCAGCCTGGTAGCAAATCGGAAAGCCTTTCCACAGCCAAGTTTGAGGTGCAACAGCAGTTGACGAAGTGGGAGTAGAAAATGTCATGGGATTTTAGATTTTAGATTTTAGATTTTAGATTTTAGATTTTAGATGAATGCAAGGCTGCAAAGGACTCAAGTCATTACTACAAACCCTATCGCAATTCGAGGCAACCGCTAGGACATAAATCCCAAACCCTCATCCCTCTTCCCTCAGCGTCATCAGCGCTCTCTGCGGTTAATACCTCTTCCTTCTTCCCTCTTTCCTCTTCCTTCTTCCTTCTTCCCTCTTCCTTCTTCCCTCTTCCTTCTTCCCTCTTCCTTCTTCCCTCTTCCCTCTTCCTTCTTCCTTCTTCCTTCTTCCTTCTTCCTTCTTCCTTTGCAGTTAGAGCCGATATTATGTCAGGATTAAAGATGCTGACTTGTTTGCCTTATTGAAATTTCCCTTATGCCAACGATCATTTCCACTGCTGTCGTACCGTTTTTGGGGTCCGAAATTGTACCAGACTACGACACCGCCAAAGTAGTAATTTTACCAATTCCCTACGAAGCTACCACCACTTACCGCCGGGGGTGCGAAAACGGGCCGGCGAAACTTCTAGAAGCTTCTCATCAACTCGAATGCTATGACGAAGAATTGGATTCCGAAGTTTGCTACGATGTCGGAATTTATACAAAAGAGCCGATCGCCGATACTCGCAACAGACAACTGGTTTCATCCTCAGAAATGCTGCAAGTCACCCAAGCCGCAGTCCACCAGCTAGTTACCGAAAATAAATTTGTCATCTCCCTCGGAGGCGAACACAGCATCACTGCAGGCGTTGTCGAAGGTTATCGCCAAGCATACCCGGATGAACCTTTCACAGTCGTGCAAATCGACGCCCACGGGGACTTGCGGCACGAATACGAAGGCTCGATTCACAACCACGCCTGCGTGATGCGGCGCGTTGTCGATATGGGCTTACCGACACTGCAAATCGGGATTCGCGCTATCTGCAAGGAAGAAGCCGACTTGATTAAAGCAAAACAGCTAAACGTGATTCGAGCTCGCGAAATTGCTACTCAACCGGATTGGGTCGATCGGGCAATTGCCAGCATCACAACTAAGCGAGTATTTTTGACGATCGACTTAGACGGCATCGATCCGACTTTAATTCCAGGGGTGGGAACGCCCGAACCGGGCGGGTTAAATTGGTATTCCCTCACCGGATTTTTGCGCCGCGTCTTCGAGTCCTACGAAGTAATCGGGTGTGACATTATGGAATTAGCACCTGTTGTAGATTCTGTAGTCTCAGAATTTACCGCCGCCAAATTAGCATACAAACTTATTGGATATCAAGCTCTGGCTCAAGGTTGGCTAAAACAGGGCGAGGAATAAACGGGTAAGAATGAGTTAAAATTGGCTGCGGGCAAGGCTAGAATTAAGACAAAGCCCAAAAACAGCCAATTTTATAGATACCAGGAGTTTCATCTTTCTTTCGTTGCAAATACCGATCTTCATACCCTCAAAAAATGAGTTTACTAATGGAAACAACCGGCACTCCGATTAACGGCTACGCTCCCGATTTTGAACTGCCGGGAGTTGACGAAGAAGTTCACCATTTAGCTCGCTATTTAGAAAAATATCGAGCTATTGGGGTGATATTTATGTGCAATCACTGTCCTTACGTGAAGTTGTATCTAGATCGCCTGAAAGAAATTCAAGCAGCTTTTCAAGATCGAGATGTTACTTTAATCGGGATTAATGCTAATGATGCAAACCAGCATCCCGACGACAGTTTTGAGAACATGAAAATTTTTGCAGCCAACAATCAACTCAACTTCCCGTACATCCGAGATGTTGCTCAAGATGTGGCTGAAAGTTTTGGGGCTTCTAAAACGCCGGAGGTTTTTTTGTTAGACCAAGACGGCAAACTGCGCTATAAAGGTTTAATTGACGACAACGCCGACGATTCGGCGGCGGTGCAAGTTTCTTATTTGCGGAGTGCGATCGACCAATTGCTCAACAACCAACCCGTGGAGCCTTCAACTACAGAGGCGATCGGCTGTTCTGTCAAATGGCGAGAATAGCGAGGTTTAAAATTAACAATCCTGGATGCAGAACCTAATTATGTAGGGGTGCGCACTGCGCACCTTATCGCTTTAAGTAGCGTCTAACTTCTGTTAACGAACCCCGAAGAGCGCGAAGCCAGAAAGAGAAGAAGATACTTTTATAGTGGTTTCCGAGTAACTTAAAATTAAAATTAAAAACTATTTTCGGTGAACTTAAAAAATACACGCATTCTCGGTTTGATTGTCGGAACCCTTGCGGCGGTAGCACTGCTGATTAGTTGGAACTTATTTCAGAGTGTTTCTCCAGTTGCAACAGCCCAACAGCGCACGTCTTTAACCGTATCTGCGGCTATCAGTCTGTCGCCAGCCTTCGCAGAAATCAAGACTGTTTATCAAGGCAGCAACCCCAATATTACTATCACTTATAATTTTGGTGCTTCCGGCGCCCTCGCACAGCAGATCCAGCAGGGAGCCCCGGTAGATGTATTCTTGAGCGCTGCTACCAAACAAATGGATGCTTTGCAGCAAGCTAATTTGCTGATTAACGACACGCGGCGCAATTTGCTGACAAATCGCCTGGTTTTGATTACTCCTAAAAATGGCATAGTTTTGAGCGATTTCAAACAGTTAACAGATGCTAGAATCAAGAAAATTGCGATCGGCGAACCGAAAAGCGTACCTGTGGGCCAATACGCTCAGGAAATGCTAACTAAGCTTGGATTGTGGCAGCAACTCCAGCAAAAATTAGTGCTAGGAAATAACGTCCGCCAAGTGCTGACATTTGTCGAAAGTGGCAATGCGGATGCTGGCATAGTTTATGCGACTGACGCCAAAGCATCTGACAAAGTAACTGTGCGGCTAACGGCTGCGGAAAATTTGCACTCGCCCATTGTTTATCCGCTGGCAGTTATCAGAAACAGGCGCAATCCCGCTGCTGCAAAAGCGTTTGTTGACTTTTTAGCGGGCGATCGAGCTAAAATAGTATTTCAGAAATATGGATTTGGCATAGTTCGATAACTAACTAATTCGGGATTTTTTACCGCTGATGAAAGCAGATAAGCGCTGATTAACGCGGATTTATTTATAGATGGAATTTGATATTTCTCCGCTCTGGATATCTCTAAAATCCTCCACTATTGCGACATTTCTCACCTTTTTCCTGGGAATAGCCGCCGCCCGGTGGATGCTTTCAACTCGCATCAGAGGTAAAGCTTTGATTGAAGGCATTTTGATTTCTCCCTTAGTTTTGCCGCCGACAGTAGTCGGATTTTTGCTGCTGATGCTGTTTGGGAGAAATGGGGCGATCGGTCAATTTTTGCTACAATTCGACTTTACTATAATTTTCACTTGGCAAGCCGCCGCCATTACTGCCACAGTTGTATCATTTCCCCTCATGTACAAAACTGCTTTGGGAGCTTTTGAGCAAATTGATGCCAATCTTCTCAACGCTGCTCGCACTTTGGGGGCCTCGGAGTGGCAAGTCTTTTGGCGAATTATGTTGCCGCTAGCATGGCCGGGAATTTTAGCAGGAACTATTCTCGCATTTGCTCGCGCTTTGGGTGAATTCGGCGCGACGCTGATGTTAGCGGGGAATATTCCCGGACAAACTCAAACTATGCCGATGGCAATTTATTTTGCTGTGGAAGCAGGGGATATGAGGCAAGCTGGTATTTGGGTTTTGATTATTCTGAGTCTTTCTTTGAGCGTGCTAACTGCTGTTAATTTTTGGACTGATTTACAAAGGATATCGCCCAAACCGAATTCGAGCCAAAGACTGCACTCAAATCTTCCCAAAGTCGCGTCTCCTTGTACCACAAAATCACAAAAACAACCGGAAAGCGGACTTTGTTTAAACATTTTTAAACCTCTCTCTGGCTTTGCCTTGGATGTCGGCTTTGATATCGGCTCGGAAGTGCTGGGAATTTTGGGCGCGTCGGGTTCTGGTAAGAGCATGACTCTGCGCTGCCTCGCTGGTTTGGAAACTCCCAGCAGCGGTAAAATTGCCGTCAACGGCAGGGTTTTATTTGACTCCGCACAGGGCATTAATGTACCTTCTAAAGACCGCCGCATCGGTTTTTTGTTTCAAAACTATGCTTTATTTCCTCACCTGACAGTGGCTGAAAATATTGCGTTTGGCTTGCAGCATTTATCTGAAAGCGAGCAAAAAGTTCGGGTAAAAGAACAACTAATTTCGGTGCAAATGTCGGGACTGGAAAACCGCTACCCGCACGAACTTTCGGGAGGCCAACAGCAGCGGGTGGCTTTGGCGAGGGCGATCGCCCCTTCTCCAGAATTGCTGCTGTTAGACGAACCGTTTTCTGCTTTGGACACTCACTTGCGCAGTCAACTGGAACGCGAGTTAATGCAGACTCTGGCTAATTATCGGGGAATTACTTTGTTTGTCAGCCACAATTTAGAGGAAGTTTACCGGCTGTGCAAAAATCTGTTGGTGTTGGCTGAGGGAAGGCCGATCGCCTTTGATACCAAAGAGAACATTTTCGATCGCCCTGGCAATTTCACTGTCGCCCAGTTGACTGGCTGCAAGAATTTCTCAGCAGCTAAACCGATCGCAGAAACTCTCGTGGAGGCGATCGACTGGGGCTGCACTCTGACTGTAGTCGAACCAATTCCCAAATCTCTAGTTTCTGTGGGAATTCGGGCTCATCAACTGAGTTTTGTTAGCGGGTGCGATCGTGAAAATACTTTTGCTTGTTGGATCGCCTCGACTGTGGAAACTCCGCACCGGGTGACATTATATCTCAAATTGCACTCGCCTCCCAATGATTCCCAAGATTATCACTTGCAAGCCGAAGTTTTCAAAGAAAAGTGGAGGGCTATTAAGGACAATCCTTTTCCCTGGTATGTTCATTTCGAGCCAATTAGGTTAATATTAATGGAGGCATGAGTTAACTAGCAATATACCGTTAACCGTCAACACTCAACAGTTAACAGCTAACCGTCAACACTCAGCAGCTAAATACATCTTAACCAAACATCAAATCATGACTGAAAAAGTTCAAAAAACCGACGCAGAATGGCAACAACAACTCACGCCTGAACAGTTCAAAGTTGCCCGAAAAAAAGGAACGGAAAGAGCTTTTAGTGGCGAATATCACGACAACAAAAAAACCGGAACTTATAAGTGTATTTGCTGCGGCACTGAGCTATTTAAATCAGAAACAAAGTTCGATTCCGGTACCGGTTGGCCGAGTTTCTACGCTCCCGTTAGCGAAGAAAATGTCAAGTGCGAGTCGGATAACAGCTTGTTCATGCGCCGAACAGAGGTACTGTGCGCTGTTTGCGACGCTCATCTCGGTCACGTATTTAACGACGGGCCGAAACCTACCGGTCAGCGTTACTGCATGAATTCTGCTGCTCTTAATTTTGTCCCCAAGGATTAAATGTAGTCAACCGTTCTCAGTCAACAGTTCTGGAACAGGCTTTTGGGTCTGTTCTGGGTAATTGATGTTCAAAATGCACCCATGCTGCTATCTTATGGTGGAGGCAAACAGAGTAAAAAAATAGTGGCGGCATGGGGATGGTTTATCAGCGGGTTTTGCTGAAGCTCAGCGGTGAAGCGCTGATGGGCAGCTTGGGCTACGGCATCGATCCGATAGTCGTTCAGTCGATCGCCCAGGAAGTGGCCAAAGTCGTGTCCGAAGGCATTCAAATCGCGATTGTTGTCGGTGGCGGCAACATTTTTCGCGGGGTGAAAGCTGCTTCGGCAGGTATGGATCGGGCAACGGCTGATTATGTGGGCATGATTGCTACGGTGATGAATGCTATCACTTTGCAGGATGCCCTAGAACAAGTAGGAGTGCCAACGAGGGTGCAATCGGCGATCGCCATGCAAGAAGTAGCTGAACCCTACATCCGGCGGCGGGCGATTCGCCACCTCGAAAAAAAACGAGTAGTAATTTTTGGTGCCGGTTCTGGCAATCCTTTTTTTACTACGGATACTACAGCCGCTCTGCGGGCGGCTGAAATTGATGCAGAGGTGATTTTTAAAGCTACTAAGGTAGATGGGGTGTATGATTCCGACCCCCACCTCAACCCCAACGCGCGCAGGTATCAAACCCTCACCTACGGACACGTCTTGAATCAAGACTTGCGGGTGATGGACAGTACCGCGATCGCCCTTTGCAAAGAAAATAATATTCCTATTATGGTATTTGACCTCTCGGTGTCGGGCAACATCTACCGAGCTGTAATGGGAGAATCTATTGGAACTCTTGTCGGAGGTTTTTGTGAAGTTAGCTGAAGCAGAAGATCATATGCAAAAGGCAGTTGAGGCTACTCAACGGTCTTTTAATACTATTCGGACGGGACGGGCCAACGCCTCCCTCCTCGATCGAGTCATGGTAGACTATTACGGCTCTCCAACTCCGATCAAATCCCTTGCCAATATTGGCACGCCGGATGCGACCACGATCAACATTCAACCGTTCGATCGCACAGCGCTCAACTCGATCGAAAAAGCGATTTCCCTGTCTGATGTAGGACTCGTTCCCAACAACGACGGTTCAGTTATTCGCTTGAACATTCCGCCGCTGACGAGCGACAGACGCCAAGAATTTGTCAAAATGGCCAGTAAGTTTGCTGAAGAAGGTAAAGTTGCAATTCGCAATATCCGCCGCGATGCCGTTGACTCGATTCGCAAGCAGGAAAAAAGCAGCGATATCTCTAAAGATGAATCGCGGGACTTGCAAGATAAAATTCAAAAGCTGACGGACAAGTACATTGCCAAAATAGAAGAAGTTCTAGCAGCGAAAGAGAAAGATATCACGACAGTTTAGGGAATGGGAAATTGGGCCTGGGGAATAGGAATAGTTTTGAGATTGCCGAGAGCCGGCCGCGGACAACGCCCAGACTCTCGATGAGTTGTGATTTGTGAGTTAAAAACTCAAGATTTAACGCTCATAAGTTAGCAATTACCAGTTACTAATTCCATGTTCCCCACAACCAATTACCAATAACCAATTACCCATAACCAAAAATGTTTGATGGCATTATTGTCGGTGCAAGCCCGGCAGGTAGCACAGCAGGTTATCACCACGCAAAGCAGGGATCTTCTGTTTTGGAAAGAACCAAAACTCTGTTCGATCGCAAGTTTAGAAACTCGCTCAATCAAAGGCGATTCGCTCAATTTCGATTTTGGTACTATTAAAAAAGGTTTTATCTGGAGCTTTCCCAAAGCTGACGGCTACTCTTTGAGTATGGCTGCGATGCGCGGCGACAAGCCAAAAGATATCAAGAAAATTTTGGCCGACTGCGCCACTAAGTGCGGTGCGGATGTTAGTGTCAGCAACGTGCGGGAACACCCCATGAGTCTGCGGGATGCCGATCGCCAATTGCACTCGCAAAATATGCTGCTCGCAGGAGACGCAATCTGTCTCGCCGACTCTCTCTCCGGCGAGGGGATTCGACCTGCCCTATTTAGCCGATTTAAGGCTGCTCAGGCGATATATCGAACTCTTGGAGGTGCCGGCGACGCTAAGGAGCAGTATACTCAAACGATCGCCCAAAAATAGGGAACTGATATGGTTTGGGCCGGTCGCTTGGCTAGAGCCTTCTATCAGTTTACAGGAGCTGCTTGCAGAGCGGGCGTCAAATTGCTGATCGCTACTCAGTTGATAAGCAAAATTTTGTGCGGTGAACTGCGTTATGCTGATATCGCTAACCGCGCTCTTAAAAAGCTGATACCGTTTTAGGACAAAGAAAGAAGGAAAAAGGAAGATTCTTAAATCAATTCCTTATTCTTCATTCCCAATTCTTAATCGTTAATTTAAAAATAGGAATTACGCACTATTCCTCAGAAAGCCAGTTGATTCCTAGATTTTTTGTGGCCAAGCCCAATTTTTTCCAATAAACGGGGTTCAAAAGCGTAACTTCTATTTTAAATAAAGTCGATGCGAGGCTTTTTTAATACCAGCCCCGCGCTGCTTGTAGAATCTAATCTCAAATACTCTTGACAAAAAGTGGTTTGATAAGTTACTAAGAGTGCGGTGAGGTGCTTTAGGCGCACCATGAATAATTACATTCTACCTAAATCCTGTAAAATATAAAATCTCAAATCTAATGATAATTTATTTTTATAAAGTAGAGGAGCCTTACGGCTGCTTTTCTAATTTTTCACTACACGACATTAGTCTGCACGGTCAACATTGGTTGACTGTGGAACATTACTATCAAGCGCAAAAATTTGTCAGCACTGATGAAAGATTAGTGGCGACGATTCGAGCCGTAGCAACTCCCCAGGAAGCCGCCAAATTAGGTCGCGATCCCAACCACCGGATTCGTGCTGATTGGGAAGCGGTGAAAATTCCTATTATGCGCGAAGCAGTTTTAACTAAGTTTCTCGTTCATACAGACATTCAAGCTATTCTCCTCGCCACAGGGGATCGAATGATTGTCGAGGATTCGCCAACAGATTACTACTGGGGGTGTGGCTGCGACCGAACCGGTCAAAATCATTTGGGTAAAATTCTGATGAGCGTGCGCAAGGAAATTAGTCAGCGCCTTGCGGGCTGATAAAAATTCAAATTCTTTCGTTCGTTATCATTGTATAAACTTTTACAATAAATGTCAAACTATCCTAACAATCAATAGTTTTGATAGTAAGAGTTTAATATTGCGAGAAATTTATAAGAGGATTAAAATAATAATAATTATTATTTGCTTAAGTCGCTCAGCAGGTTGAAGGCAGGGACTCAACCAGCGCGATCGCAGATTTTTATGATCCCAAGGCGCCAAAGGCGATAGACCGTCGTCTCTCACCAGTGCGCCACCGATTAACTGTACAGATCGGTTGAATCAAAAACTCAGGGTGGTGCATTTGAGTTTGAGCGCTCCAACAGCACATCAAAACTTTTTATTATCATTGTATAATTACAAAAGGAGATTTATTATGCAATTCACAGAAAATACGCAAGAATTACATCATAAACTAGACAGAGAAGTTTTGGTACGGCGGATAACAGAACGCATCCGCCAATCTTTAGAATTAGAAGATATTTTAACCAGTACGGTAGTAGAAGTGCGGTCTTTTTTGAAAACAGATCGCATTATGATTTACAGATTTAGTGTTGACGGGAGTGGAGAAGTTGTTGCTGAGTCAATTAATAACAACCGTCTCCCTTCCTTGAAAGGACTGCACTTTCCAGCAGACGACATTCCCGCACACGCCCGGGAGATGTATGTGAGTATGCGCCTGCGGACAATCATAGATGTTAACTCCGGGACGATCGTCCTGAGTCCCCTTGATGTTGCAGACACCGGTCAACCTTTAGTAAATGAAGAGATGCACTACCGAGCGCTCGATCCTTGCCACACAGCTTACCTGATGGCAATGGGAGTGCAATCTTCCTTAGTCGTCCCGATTTTGCACCGCACGATCGCGTCAGAAAAAAGCAACACACATATCTGCGATGCCCGGACCTGCTTGACTCGATACGAGCCAGGAAACAATCAAAAAATTCACATCGAACTGTGGGGACTTTTAGTGTCTCACCACTGTGCGCCCCTCAATATTTCACCAGCAGATTTAGAAGTAGTTCAGCTCGTATCAGATCAATTGTCTAGTGCTATCACCCACGCGCTCCTCCTCCAGCAAACCCGCTGTCAAGCCACCCGGGAAGCTACCGTGAGCCGCATAGCAGCCCTGTTGTACGGTCACGCTAACATTCAACTGCAACAAGGTTTAGAAGCCACCGTCACCGCTTTGGGCGGCAGTGGCGGCAGACTCTATCTCAACCCCCCCAACCTCAAGGGTGAAAAGTTATCAGTTCCCAAGATCGATCGAGCATTTTCCATTACGCCTGCCCAAAGTGATGCTACCTTTGAACTTTTCGCCACAGGAGAACAGCCCACACTTCCCGACTGGGAAATAGTCAAGGCGATCGAAGCTCATCCTCTCTGGCAGCAATGGCTAACCAAAGGATTCAAAAATACCGAAGAAATTCCTAAATTCCCAATTCTTACTAATGCTCAATTTCCAGTTTGGATAATTACAGACTTATACAAAGAACCTTTATTTAGAGTTTTAGTTCCCGCTTTCCAAACTACTAAAATTCGGGGTTTGCTGGTAATTCCGCTCCACTACCAACAAAAAATAGTCGGCTGTTTGACCATTTTTCGCAATGAAATTGATACCGAAAAAATGTGGGCGGGGCGCTTTGATAGCAGCGCTGCACAAAGGCTTCCCAGACAATCCTTTGAACTCTGGCGAGAAATTAAAAAAGGTCAGTCACCAGAGTGGAAGTCGGAGGATATAGAGCAAGCTTTAGCTATAGGTAGCCAATTTTGTGCGGCAATTGGGCAGTACGTTCTTTATAAAGAAGTCCAAGCCCTAAATGCCAACTTGGAGCGTCAAGTTCAAGAACGCACCGCCCAATTGCAAAAATCCTTGGACTTTGCCCAAGTATTGACGCGAGTTAGAGACCAGATTCGCAGCACCTTAGATTTAACAACCATACTGCAAACTATTGTGCGAGAAGTCAGAGTTTTGTTGGATACCGATCGCACGGTAATCTACCAGTTTGCAGAAGACAAACAGGGCGAGGTAGTTGTCGAAGCTGTTTGCGGCCAGTGGCGGTCAATTTTAGGTATAACATCTCCACAAGAATGCTTTACCGAAGCCTCAGACTGCTTTTCTCAAACCGGGCGGGTGCGAGCAATTAATGATATTTATACTGAGGATTTAACAGCCTGTCACCGCGAGTTTTTGGAAGATTTGCAGGTGAGAGGAAGTTTAATTGTGCCCATGAGGGGCAAAGATTCCCAATTGTGGGGGTTGCTGATTGCCCATGAGTGTTCGGGGCCCAGAGTTTGGCAAACAGCAGAACAGGAATTGGTGCAACATTTAGCGGCTCAAGCTGCGATCGCCATTCACCAAGCAGAACTTTATCAAGAAAGTCTCAATGCAGCAACTGCCGATCGATTAAAAGCCGAACAGCTAGCTAAAACCCTCACAGAATTGCACAATACCCAAGCCCAACTGATTCAAACCGAAAAAATGTCCAGTCTCGGACAACTGCTGGCGGGAGTCGCCCACGAAATCAATAACCCCGTTAACTTTATCTACGGCAATCTGTCCCACGCCAGCGAATACACCAAAGATTTGCTCTGCTTGGTGGCACTCTACCGCCAGCACTACCCCAATCCCAACCAAGAAATTAGCGAGTGCTCTGAAGCAATCGACATCGAATTTCTTGCCGAAGATTTGCCAAAAATTTTGGGTTCCATGACAGTCGGAGTTGACCGGATACGCCAGTTAGTTGTATCTTTGCGCAATTTTTCCAGGAGCGATCAAGCCGAGAAAAAAGCTGTTGACATTCACGAGGGCATCGACAGTACCCTGTTGATTTTGCAGCACCGGATTAAAGCCAATTCAGATCGCAACACCGTAGAAATTATTAAAGAATACGGCAATTTGCCCTTAGTAGAATGCTATGCCAGCTCCCTCAATCAGGTATTTATGAATCTGATCGGCAATGCCCTTGACGCCCTAGAAATGAGACAAAGAGAGCGAGTTATGAATCTTCCCTTTCCAGTGGCAAGTGGAGCGGCGACACATTTAAGCTCGCAAAAACTGGCTGTCGAGCCACTAGATATAAATGCCAGCACCGAATGTTTGATTCCTGATTTCCCATCCCCTTGCATTCGGATTCGCACCGAATTAATCGATGAAAAAAGGGTAGGAATTTATATTGCCGACAACGGTCACGGTATCCCCAAAGAGTTAATCTCTCACATCTTTAATCCGTTTTTTACTACTAAACCCGTCGGTCGGGGCACGGGTTTAGGACTGTCTATCAGTTACCAAATAGTAGTTGAGAAACACCAAGGCGTACTCAAGTGTGTTTCTATACCTGGCCAGGGTACAGAATTCAGGATCGAGATTCCACAGAATTAGGTAACTGTTAAGGCAAGATCAACTTCACCAGAACAGAACCGATCGAACCCAGAAGACTCATAAAGTCGCCGCGGCTGGCAGTGCGGGCTTCCGTAGGCTTTTGGCGCGCCACAATGGCTTCGGCTAACTGCTTTGACAACTCCTGACCTTGGGGATTTCCTTGAGCTGCAAAAAGTTGGTTTGCTCTTGCAGCGTCTTGAGTCGCGCCGGCGAAGTCTCCCAAGTCAGCGCGAGACATACTGCGCGCAAAATAAACGGCTGCTAAATCCGATTTCAGATTCAGTGCTTGATTGTAATAATCAATGGCGTTTCTGTAGTTTCCCGCTTGAGCTTCCAGCACTCCCAACCGGTAGAAGTCTTCAGCCGTGCCGATATTGGTTGGCATTCCTCTAACTCCGAGCAGTTGCGCGT
The DNA here is from genome assembly GCF_036701085.1 of Microcoleus sp. Pol7_A1. NCBI lineage: Bacteria > Bacillati > Cyanobacteriota > Cyanophyceae > Oscillatoriales > Microcoleaceae > Microcoleus > Microcoleus sp. Pol7_A1. The sequence continues at coordinate 50,678 of NZ_JAUBQD010000039.1, read as the reverse complement.
TAGTTAAATTGGCGTTGAGCAAATTGGCGTCGCTGAGATAGGCACTTCTCAAATCAGCACCGCTGAGGTTTGCCCCCGTCAGGTTGGCCCCTGTCAGGTTGACGCCAAACAGGCTGGTGCCGCTGAGGTTGGCACCGCTGAGGTCAGCCCCGGTGAGGTTGGCTCGGCTGAGGTTAGCCAACCTCAAGTCAGCACCTTTGAGATTGGCTCCTGTTAAATTCGCTAAGACCAAGCCCGCACTGCTGAGGTCGCAGTTGGGGCACTCTCTGGTGGCTAGTAATTGTTGCGTGTGTTGGATGTTCTCGGCGGGTGCAGGAGCGATCGGGGCGATCGCGCTCAGCAGCGTTGCAGCAGCGAGGATTCTGAGTTTCATTTTAACCGTCCAAAATCCAAAATATTAAATCTAAAATAGCTTTTATCGAAGCAATTGAAAATCACCATAACACGAGTTAACCAACAAATCCTTTGGCTCGCCGTATGTAGGAGTTCTGTGCGCCATCAGCACCCTACATTGAAGTTATCCGCCTTACCTTAGTGTCAAATAAACACTTCCCTGCCAATAAATTAGGGTAATGAATTACTCATTACCCTTTAGCCGCGGTTCTCGGCAACCATAAAAATTAACAAATAAATTACTCGTGAATCGTGCCGTCGGGCATCGTCGTACCCTTAAGATATACTCCGCTCAGGTTGACTTTTGTAAGGTTTGCTCCCAACAGGTTTGCGCCGCTTAAGTCTGACGCACTTAAAATCGCTTCAGTCAAGTCTGCCCTAATTAGATTCGCCCCCATTAAGTCAGCTCCACTGAGGTCTACTTTGCTTAGGTTTGCGCCAATTAAATCGCATTCTGTGAGCACTGCCCTGCGCAAGTTTACTCCGTACAGATTTACTCCGTGCAAGTCTGCACGGCTGAGTGTTGCCCGAGATATGTTGGCTCCAATTAAAGTTGCTTGTATCAGGGAAGCTCCGCTCAAGTCTGCTTTGCTGAGGTTCGCTCCCATCAACTCAGCTCGATTCAGGTTAGCTTCAGCTAAAAGTGCTTCTGTGAGGTCGGCTCCACCTAAGTCTGCTCTGCTCAAATTAATCTTGCACAAATTGGCTTTGCCAAAGTTGACTCTGTTGAGTTTGGCTTTGCTGAGATTGGCTCCAATCAGGTCGGCTTCATACAGATTGGCTCCAATCAATTCTGCTTCGTAGAGGTACACCTCGTGCAGGTAGACCCCGCTAAAATTTCTTTCTCCTATTGCGTATAGCTTGAGCAGTTCGTCAACGTTCATTGTGGCTTCTCTACACCTTTTAAATGAAGAATACTGTCAGCAAGCTGGTTACACCGGATGTTCTGCTATTTTAGATTTTAGGTTCTGAAAGATTCAGACTCATGGTGAGACTTCCCTCAATCTGCAAGGTTTTAGGTGGAAAGTCCGATCGAACCCATAACTTTTTGTGGCTAGTTGAGCTTACTGAGTCTTAACGTGATTTAGATCACTAATTGGTGTTAGTAGTATCACATAGGAACCACAATTTCGATCACAGCAGGCTGGAAAAAATAGCCGATACTTATACAAGAATGCTGAGAAATTGACAATGCCACCCTCGTCGTGTTTTACTCAACTGGCGATCGAGCAAGTAGTTTCACAGATAATTGTCCGCTTGCTGTGAAAGTCGGTTGCAACGTCACTCGGCGCTAGCCGCTCCGGGCGATCGGAGAGTAGATATATCAGGATTTCTCGCACAGCGAAAGTCAGAAATGCACTTCTGGTAGTAGGAGAATGTCTGTATAAAAATGCGATCGCTAATGTACAGACAAAGCCTGTTTGCTATCATCTAATGACTAACAATCACCCATACGTTCGCAAAAAATACCAATCAATAAATACAAAAAAACCATGATATAAATATTTAACAATAAGAGCAAAAATGGTATTCCTTAAAAGTCACCTATTCAGCTAATGTTACAGTCGCTCGGTTAACGGCTGCTATCAGTATTAGCAATGATGCTTGTCTATCAAATACAAAACTGACCCAGGAACCCGGTTTTTTACCGAAAAACTTCGTTGCAATCCTTGCTCCAGGTTAAAAAAATCCGCTTTCTGAGCGTTTCAGTGCGTCCAAGAATCAAAAAGTTTAATGAGAGCGCTTTTTTTTGTATTGCTTGATGGCAAACAAAAGGCGAGCATTTAGGAGCGAATTTTGCTCCATTCTCAAACAAAGGTATTGTATAACCCTAATCGTGAGGTAATTGATATGGCTGGAGTATGTAAACTTAGCATTACAGAGACAAGTGAAGAACTAAAAAACTTGTTAAATGAACAAAAAACGGCAAGTGGCTTTCAAAAAATTCAAGCACTTTACCTGTTCAAAATTTCTCATGTTAAGACAGTTAAAGAATTGGCAATGACGATCGGGGTAAACCGAATTACAGTGCAGCGGTGGCTGAGAAAGTACCGATCTGACGGACTCGAAGGACTCCTCGAAACAAAGCACAGCGGCGGCCGCAAGCCGGCCATTCCTCATCTGGCCCGCGCTAGTTTGGCAATGCGCCTCAGCGACCCTCAGAAAGGCTTTAAAAGCTATGGAGAAATTCAAGAGTGGTTGCAGGAGGAATACAGCATTGAAGCTTCCTATAAAGCGGTTTACGCAACAGTCAGATACCACCTAAAAGCCAAGCTGACAAAAGTCTAGAGACTTCATACCAAGTCCGATTAATCACCGATTATCTAATGGTTTGCAGTCAGCTTTTGAAGTTTTTGAGTAGTTCCGCCGTCACGACAAACCTGACTAATTCTTTTTTAACAAAACGCGCTCTTATACACTGCGGGGCATAGAAATTATATGCGGCGGCGATTGGGGTGAGGGGGAGAAAATTTGACGCTTTTCCCGCGTTTGTGAAAAATGTTTAAAAAATTCGCCAGAAATCATAACTTGCAAGTTTTGTCTAATTTGCAGGTTTTGTTATATGGATGTAAAAATTGGCAGGGGCTAAGGCAAAAATCGATCCAAAGCCGCTTTCAACTCTTCTATTTCGGTATCAATATTGCCTTCTTTCGCGGCTCTGGCGATGCACTCAGTTAAATGTTCGTCGAGAATGATTCTCGCTACGCGATCGAGCGCTCCTCGAACCGCAGCAACTTGCACGAGAACTTCGGGACAGGGACGGTTTTCTTGCACCATAGTTTTGATGCCGCGGACGTGTCCCTCAATCCGAGACAAGCGATTGACCAGCCGCCGCATGGATTCTTCATTGTGAAGGTGAGGGTGGGCTGATTTATCGTCGTGATGGTGGTGGGAATTTGAGGCTACGGATTTGTCAGTAGAAGTATCAGATATAATCATCGGGGTTACAAGGGCAATTTTAAAAGTTAGAAAAAGTTAGAATTGAGAATATGTTGAGTTTGTACTGGCTCCTGACTCATGTATTGTAACTGTTGTATTGTAACTGTCAAAATATATTTAGGATCTTCATAGCGACAGATTATTGATTCCGCACGATCGAATACCTTTACTAGACTAACCCAGAGTAACCAAGATTGACGCTATGCCACTATTTAAGTTTTTTCGCCCCGCGCCCCGAACCGTTGCTCCTTGGTTCGCACTAATTTTAGGAATGACCATCGCCCTGAGTGCTTTAGCGATCAATGCTGCACCCGCTGCCGCCGTTGATGGCACCAATCCGCCCAACTTAGAGTTCCAGAGTTCCCCCGCCACTCCCCCGAATCCGCAACTGTTAGCGCTGCGGAGTCCAGAACTACCGGGGGATACCGGCAGCTTTGTCACGGCCGCCGTCGATCGAGTCGGGCCGGCCGTTGTCCGTATTGATACTGAGCGGACTGTCAGCCGCAACCTCGACCCCTTAATGGAAGATCCCTTCTTCCGCAGATTTTTGGGAGAAGATTTACGCAGCATGACCCCCAGACAAGAACGCTTACGCGGTCAAGGTTCCGGCTTCATCATTGACAAAAGCGGGATTGTTTTAACCAACGCTCACGTAGTTGACAAAGCCGATCGAGTGACTGTCACCTTAAACGACGGCAGGACATTTCCAGGAGAAGTGCAAGGTACTGACGAAGTAACAGATTTGGCTGTTGTCAAAATTAATACTAAGCAATTCGACTTACCGACTGCCACCTTGGGAGATTCCGACGCGGTGAAAGTAGGAGATTGGGCGATCGCCGTGGGAAACCCCCTCGGATTTGACAACACCGTCACCTTGGGCATTATCAGCACCCTCAAACGCTCTAGTGCAGCCGTCGGCATTCCCGACAAGCGCCTTGATTTCATTCAAACCGACGCCGCCATCAATCCCGGCAATTCCGGCGGCCCCCTGTTAAACAGCAGAGGAGAAGTGATTGGCATCAACACGGCGATTCGAGCTGATGCAATGGGTATTGGGTTTGCGATTCCGATCGCCAAAGCCAAGGCCATCTACGCGCAGCTAGCCAAGGGAGAACAAGTCAGCCATCCGTTTTTGGGGATTCAGATGATTGCTTTGACTCCTGAAATGGCCAGAGAGAATAACGCTGACCCCAATGCTCCTTTGATTGTCCCGGAAGTTAACGGAGTGTTAGTGATGCGAGTTGTGCCAAATACGCCTGCTGAGAAAGCAGGGATTCGCAAAGGGGATGTGATAGTTCAAATTGACGGTGAGGGAGTGACTGAGGCCGAACAGTTGCAAAGTTTGGTGGACAACAGTGAAATCGGTCAAATTCTAAAACTGAAGGTGCGCCGCGGTGCCCAGATTAAAGAAGTCGCCGTTCAAACTGCTCAATTGCAAGATTTTTAGAAGTGAAAAGGAAGGGGGTAAACTGTTAGAAAACCTTTCCTTCTTCCTTCTTCCTTCTTCCTTCTTCCTTCCTCTATATGACACGAATTCAACTTGCCTATCCCAAAATTCCAGATAGTAAAAATTGCCCTAATGAACAGTGTATAGCTTTTGAGAAGTACGATGGTACTAATTTGCATTGGGTTTGGGAAGTAGAACTCGGTTGGTATGCTTTTGGTACGCGCCGCAGTAGATTTGATTTGGATGAGATGGGAATTGCAGAATTTAACGCTGCACATCCAGGTTTAGAAGCAGCACCTGAAATATTTAAGATAGATTTTGCTAGTCCCTTAGAGTCTATATTTCGAGATAACGAACAGTATCACTGCGCTGAAATTACTGTGTTTACAGAGTTTTTTGGTGCTAATTCGTTTGCGGGAATGCACCAAAAGGACGATCGCAAACAATTGGTGCTTTTTGATGTGGAAACCGATCGCGGTATGGTTGTTCCCGATCGGTTTATTCAGGACTTTGGTAAATTAAATATTGCGCGAGTGATTTATCGCGGCAAACTGACAGGCAAGTTTATGGACGATCTTCGGCAGGGGAAATACGGTGTGGATGAAGGCGTTGTGTGCAAGGGAGGCCGCAATGCTAATAATCTGTGGATGGTGAAGATTAAGACTGATGCGTATATGCAAAGATTGCAGGAAGCTTTTAAGGATGATTGGGAAAATTACTGGGAGTAATATCAAACTGATAGATCGACTGTCACAAGCCAAAGTGGGAGATATCGGCAATCTCCTTGGATTTGACAATACCGTTGCGTACCTCATCAGGAATTAAAGTATATTGGTCGTAATCAATAGACAGCCAATAAAAAAATCAGGGAAGATTTAGTTATGACATCTGTGGAGCTTGAAAAAAAAGCCATGACTGAAGAAGATGTGGCAAAGTTATGGGAAGCCTTCAAAGTATTTGACGCGGACGGGAGCGGTGGTATTTCATCAGAAGAACTGGGTCAAGTGATGCGATCGCTAGGCCAGAGTCCTAACGAAACCGAGCTGCGCGACATGATTAAGGAAGTAGACGTAGACTTGTCGGGCAGTATCGATTTTGAGGAATTCAAAATGCTGATGGTGTCCCAGCAGGGCGATCGCCAAAGTCGTCTCAAAATGGCATTTAGTGTATTTGATGAAAACGGTAGCGGTCAAATCACCAGAGACGAGCTGCACGGCGTGATGAGCCAGTTTGGGCTGACAGAGCAAGAGCTCGATGAGATCATCAAAGAGGTAGACCATGACGGGGATGCCTCAATTGACTTTAAGGAATTCTGCAAACTGGTACCGGATGAGTCAGAGCTCACAACCGGATATCAAGACTCACCCGTTCCGATTGTCGGTACACAGACAACCGAGATTTCAGACAGTACAGCGGCTGCGATCGCAAGTACAGCAACTGCTATCAACGAGGCAGCTTCTGCCAATATTGAACCTAATCTAGAAGAAGCACCCACCGATAGCAATCCAGAAATAGCGCGGCTAAAAGAACTACTCGCGCAACACCCACAAGCTGAGAACAAGCGCGGTACCTCCCGCTTGCAGATGCAGATTGGTTTGTTTCGTCTGATCCAGGGAGCAGCCTACCGCAGCTTCCGCGAGAGTTTTTCCGCCAACCACGAGACTCACCTGCGCGTGAGAAACTTGCCATACAGAATCGCTGATTTTGTACAATTTGTCAGGAGTGCGATCGCGCTTTATAAAGGATTAGGTGTAGTAGAGTCTGCGTGCAACCCTGTACTGGATGCAGTAGTGAAATCGATCGAAGATGAATATGCCAGACTGCAAGCTCGCATCAAAAACTGGAAGACTATAGAAAAAACTCCAGAAATGTTGGCAGAACAAAAAGCCATGTTGGAAGCGCGGGGTAAGTCTGCCAGCGCCAAGGAAAAGTTTGCGGCGGGAGTTGAGTTTGCAATCACCATCAAGAAGAAAAGTCTTAACTTGCGGGACATCGCCGAGGGTGTGCTTGCCGTCAACGAACTCAACCGATTGAGAAAAATGGAACTGAGTGAGGAAATGGCACCGCCACCAGCCCAATCCGAGGGAGATCCCAAAGAGTACCTGAAGAAGTGGAACCGAGTCATCCTCTCGGATGCCTCAGAGGAAATCGATGGTGCGATGATGCCAGTCGCCTATTGGTATGAAGACTTTATGCCGAAGCTGCTGGCTGCTTTCAGCGTCAGCACAGCAGCAGACATCCCCTTGAACACGGTGGCTGACGAAGCAGCTTTAAACCAGTGGTACGAAGCCACTAAAACGTCAGGGGAATTTGGGCGCTATGGGGCGGATGTTGTAGAAAGCTTTCCCAAATGCGCTCCAAAACAAAAGCTAATGCTCAAACAGGCATGGCGATTGACGCACAACTACCTGAACGGGGTACAGAAACGGCGCGAACGCTTGGAGTTTGGGCGGGAGTCTGGCGAACTCTCGCAATATGTATCGTTCATTGACGTTTATATCGATCGCAGTGAAATAAAGAATTCACAAATGCGCGTCAGCTTCCCTTACTATATTGGCCCTGCGGTTTGGCGTTTCTTCCACACTACGGCTGAAATCGTCTCTACCAAGACCCCCAAACAGCAAAAAACTCTGGTGGCAATCTTCAAGGACTTCTTCAAGCTGTTTGCCACTATGTATCCCTGCCCCTACTGCCGCCACCACCTCAACGCCTACGTCGTGCAGAATAAAGAGGTGGAAATGTACCCTGTGGAGTACCTCGTGCTTGGGCGCGACCCGCGTCTGAATGACTTTGAGGTATCAATGGAGGCGAAGCTGTCCACCGTAGTAGATGGCGCTTCCCTGCGCTTATTCTTCTGGAAGCTGCACAATACTGTCTCCTCATCAATTGCGCGATCGGAGGAGTGGTATCACAAGGATGAGAAAGCATTTTATACCACTCGTTATTGGCCCAGCATTGACTCTGAGCTAGCACGAGCCAACGCCCTCAAACACATCAGCATTGCCACCGATCGGATGTACCGCCTCTACGGTATGCTCAAGCCCGCGGCACGACTGACAGGTGTGAGAGCAACATTGCAAAAGCTGTTGGATAAGAGGGATGAGGAAGGCATCAAGGAGGCCTGCTTAGTTGCCCAAGATTACATCAAGGAGTTGGAGGAGGCGATCGTCACCGGACAATTCCTACAAGAGACATACTACTTTGACCCTGACCTTGTGGATCGAGCTCCAGTCTTTAGTCCTGAAGAAGAGCAGTTTGCTCGAAGCGGTGTGTTCGTAGAGGTTGCTTAGATATCAGCCAGTAAAAAGTTAAGTTTTTAAGCTTAACTTTTTACCGATTATAAAAAACTAGACAAATTAACGTGATTAACATTCTGAGTAGATTTATAGCAGAAGGAAGAACAAAGAAGTCGATGCGAAATGCAATTCCAGGCAATTGTTTGAGCGATCTAGAACGTCCTGACCCTCTTGGCGGTTGCCAGGGAGGTGACAATGCTAATAAGTTTTTAGAGTTGGCTGTTAGTGGTAATGCCAATGTAATTGTTACGGGTGATTTGGATTTATTGGTATTAAATCCTTTTCAAGCAGTAGAAATTCTTCCTCCTATAGTTAAGATCGGTGACATAAAAGATGACTAATAAACGAGAGCTTTCAGAACAGGATATTTGTACACAGTATATTTTACCTGCTTTAGTTCTAGCGGGGTGGGATATTAGCAAGCAAGTCCGAGAACAGGTTTATTTTACTGATGGTCGAATTTATGTTAAAGGGAATCTAACCCAAAGGGGTAAGGCTAAAAAGGCTGATTACATTCTTTATTATAAACCGAATATACCGATTGCTGTTATTGAAGCTAAAAAAAATATTTATCCTCTTGGTGCTGGTATGCAGCAGGCTTTAAACTATGCAGATATTTTAGATTTACCTGTCGCTTTTAGTTCTAATGGGGATGGTTTTTTAGAGCATGATAAATCGGGATTTTCTACTTTGATTGAGCGAGAATTAAGCCTTGATAATTTTCCGAGTCCTGATGAGATTTGGCAAAAATACAAGAAATTTAAGCAGATTGAAACGTCTGAAGCGGAAGAAATAGCCAGCTTTGATTACTTTTTTGATTCTCAAGGTCGCCAGCCGCGCTATTATCAGCAGATCGCGATTAATCGGACTGTAGAAGCGATCGCAAAAGGTCAGAATCGTTTACTGTTGGTGATGGCAACGGGTTCGGGTAAGACTTACACGGCTTTCCAGATTATTTATCGGCTATGGAAAAATGGCCTCAAAAAACGAATTTTATTTTTAGCCGATCGCACATCTTTAATTAGTCAGACAAAACGGGGTGATTTTAAGCATTTTAAAAATAAAATGACAGTGATTAAAAAGAAAGTAATTGACACCGCGTTTGAAATCTATTTATCCTTGTATCAGGGTTTGGTTAATTATGATGATGAAGATGCTGATGCTTATCGAGAATTTAGCCCAGATTTTTTTGATTTAGTTATAGTTGATGAATGTCATCGAGGTAGCGCTGCTGATGATAGTAAATGGCGAGAGATTTTAGAGTATTTTAGTTCAGCAACTCAAATCGGATTAACGGCAACTCCAAAGGAAACTAAGGAAGTTTCTAATATTGAATATTTTGCCGATCCGATTTATACTTATTCTCTCAAACAAGGAATTGATGATGGTTTTCTCGCACCCTATAAGGTGATTCGAGTCGGTTTAAATGTTGATTTAGAAGGATATCGCCCCGAAGCGGGTAAGCTAGATAAATCAGGGGATTTAGTCGAGGATGGGATTTATAATCTTAAGGAGTTTGACCGGAATTTAGTCATTGATGAACGGACACAATCTGTTGCTAAAAGAGTGATGGATTTTTTGCGACAAACAGATGTTTACTCAAAGACTATTATTTTTTGTGTCGATGTAGAACACGCGGAGAGAATGCGACAAGGTATTAGTAATGAAGCCGGAGATTTAGTCAGGGAAAATTATAAATATGTAATGCGAATTACTGGAGAAGATAAGGAAGGCAAACTGGAATTAGATAACTTTATTAATCCAGAAGAACGTTATCCGGTGATTGCGACAACTTCTAAGTTAATGACGACGGGGGTTGATGCTCAAACCTGTAAATTGATTGTACTGGATTCTAATATTCGTTCTATGACCGAATTTAAACAAATTATTGGACGCGGAACCAGAATTAATGAACAATTTGATAAGCGATTTTTCACTATTATGGATTTTAGAAATGTGACGGATCTGTTTTCGGATCGAGCATTTGATGGCGATCCGGTGATGATTAAGGAAATACGGGATGATGAGGAATTTACACCAGAGAATATTCTAGGGGATCGCACCGAGGAAATTATCGATCAGGAGACGGGCGAAATAGTTAATTTCGATCAAAATAATGATCTTCCTGAAAATCTAAAACCGACAATTATTTCTGCTGGTGAAATTACTACAGAACAACAGGGGAAAGTTTATATTGCTGGGGTAGATGTGACCATTTTAAATGAGCGGATTCAATATCTCAATGATAATGGGGATTTGGTGACAACGAGTTTGAAAGACTATACTAAACAGAACTTGCTGCGAGAATTTAGCAGTTTAGATGAATTTTTAGCTTGTTGGAATGAAGCGGATAAAAAAAGTGCTTTGATTGCAGAACTGCGAGAACATGATATTATTGTTGAGGATTTACAGAGGGATATTAAAAAAGAGTTGGATTTATTCGATTTGATTTGTCATATTGCTTGGGATCGTCCCCCTTTAACTCGCAGGGAACGGGCAGAAAATGTCAAAAAACGAGATTATTTTACTAAGTATGAGTCACAGGCGCGAGCGGTGTTAGAGGCTCTTTTAGAAAAATATGCTACGGATGGGATCGAGAATATAGAGGAGCTTTCTGTGCTAAAATTAGAACCCCTCAAGCAATTTGGCTCTCCAGGGGAGATCGTTAAACGATTTGGGGGTAAACCTCAATATGTTTCAGCTTTGCGGGAATTGATGTCTGAATTGTATCAAGTAGCGGCGTAATGAAAAATTTGGGCGGTAATATTAAACGTCTGCGTAATTTTATGCGGAAAGATCCGGGGGTGTCTGGCGATGGACAACGGATCGAACAGTTAGGTTGGTTACTATTTCTCAAAATTCTTGATGCTAGTGATTCAGAGTTAGAATTGCTTAGGGATGATTTTGTTTCCCCTATTCCTGAAAGGTTGCGCTGGTGTAATTGGGCGGCGGATAAGGAAGGAATGACGGGGGATGAATTACGGAATTTTATCGATCAAAAATTGTTTCCGACTTTGAGATCCCTTGATATTAGCACCGGGAATAAACGGGCGATGATTGTCCGAGAGATTTTTGAAGGTACGAATAATTACATGAAAAATGGGACTATTATTCGTCAGGTGTTGAATAGTCTCAATGAAATTGATTTTGAAAGTTCGGAAGATCGTCATTTATTCGGTGATATTTACGAAACTATTTTGCGGGAACTTCAGACTGCGGGCGCTTATGGGGAGTTTTACACGCCTCGCGCTTTAACTGAATTTATGACAGAAATGGTTAATCCCCAGTTAGGAGAATTTGTACTCGATCCTGCTTGTGGTACGGGTGGTTTTTTAACCTGTGCGATTAATCATTTACGTCAGCAAGGTTTGGATGATGTACGAGATTTAGTAACATTAGAAAAAACGATTAAGGGGATGGAATTTAAGCCTTTACCCTTTATGTTAGCGGTGACAAATTTATTTCTCCATGAAATCGAAGTTCCGAATATTGAATATACTGATAGTTTAAATCGGGAATATACTTCTATTGGTGATAAAGATCGGGTTGATGTCATATTAGCAAATCCACCTTTTGGGGCTTCGGTGACTGATGGGGTACAGGATAATTTTCCGATGAGTTATCGTACTACAGAAAGCGCAGATTTGTTTTTATTATTGATGGTGCGGTATTTGCATAATGGCGGACGGGCTGCTATTGTTTTACCTGATGGATCGTTAACGGGGGATGGGGTAAAGGCGCGGATTCGTCAGCATTTATTAGAGTCTTGTAATCTGCATACTATTGTCCGTTTACCTAATTCGGTATTTCAACCTTATGCGTCTGTGGCGACAAATTTGTTATTTTTTACCAAAGGTAAACCGACTCAGGAAATCTGGTATTGGGAACATCAATTACCGTCAGGTGTGAAGGCGTATTCTAAGACGAAACCGATTAATAAAAATGAGTTTCAATCTTTAAAACAATGGTGGCATAAGCGAGAGGAAAACCCGCAAGCATGGCGGGTGAGTATTGAGGATTTAGAGAAAAATGGTTTTAATATAGATGTCAAAAATTCCCATATTTCGGAACTTGAAAGGGGTTATAGTTCGGTTGAGTTGTTGGAAATGTTGCATGATTCTTTTAGAAAGAGCGATCAATTATTAGAGATTTTAAAGAAGGAAGGAATTAATGGTTAAAACTCTCAATTTTCAATTTTGCAAACTGACGTTCATAAAAACTGATAATGAAGAATTAAATCAATTAGAAAACACTATTCTAATGAGGGCTATTTTCAATGAATATAATCAACCTCTACCTCTAAAAAAAGCGTTATCAAAAACACAATATGGTTTTTCTGCTTCAGCCCAAAATTCAGGAAATTGTAGATTATTAAGAATCACCGATATTAAAGAAGATGGTATTGACTGGGATACAGTTCCTTTTTGTGATTGTAATGAAATTGAAAAATATAGATTAAACGAGAAAGATATATTAATTACTCGAACAGGCGGGACTACTGGAAAAACAACGTTAATTCAAGAAATAAAAGAAACTAGCATTTTTGCAAGTTACTTGATCCGGCTTTCTATCTCTGAAGATTACAATCCAGAATATATTTATTTGTTTTTAAATTCCTATTTGTTTTGGAATCAAATTCTTGATTTAAAAAATGGAACTGCACAGCCTAATGTAAATGCAAATAAAATGACAACTATAATATTCCCATCATGTCCTAAAGAAATTCAGGATAAAATTGTAGAATATAAAAAAGATAAAGCTGTACAAATTTCTGTTTTAAAACAAGTTCAATCCGATTTCCAAAAAATAAATATTTCACATAAAAATTTAAAGTCAATTATTATAGAAAATGAAAAGCAATCAGATATAATTTCTCAACTAAAACAGGCGATTTTACAAGAGGCTATTTCTGGTCAACTAACAGCAGAATGGCGTAAACAAAACCCAATTCAAAAAGGTAATCCAGACACCGATGCAGCCGCACTCCTCGCCAAAATTAAAGCGGAAAAACAACAATTAATAGCTGATGGAAAACTCAAAAAAGAAAAACCTATCCCCGAAGTTTCACCCGATGAAATCCCGTTTTCTTTACCTGATAGTTGGGTTTGGTGTCGTTTGGGAGATATTTGTGAAACATTATCTACAGGCCCTTTTGGAATGATGTTGCATAAATCAGACTATGAAGATAACGGTATTCCTGTTGTAAATCCTACTAATATTGTTAAAGGGGTTATTTTTGCTGAATCAAAGATGCTGGTTTCAGAAAAAACCGTGCAAAGATTAAGCCAATATAAATTACATCAGGGTGATATTGTCATTGCTAGACGGGGAAACTTAGAAAAATGCGCTGTAGTGCAAAATGATCAGCATGGGTGGCTGTGTGGTACAGGTTCATTTTTTATGCGACTAATCATTATTTATAATGATTTCTTTGTAATGGCATATTGTTCTAAAAAATCACAAGCTTATTTGTTAAAAGATTCTATTGGTCAAACTATGAATAATCTCAATCAAAAACTTTTAATTAAAATGCTTATTCCCCTCCCCCCCCTTGCAGAACAAAAAGCAATAGTTGAAAAAGTAGATTATTTAATGAAAATAATAGACCAACTAGAAGCACAAATCAAACATCGAAAACAATTAGCAGAAGACCTAATGCAAACAGTGTTAAGAGAAGCATTTGAATAGTGCTCCAACTGTTACCGCAAAAATACATCTTCAATAATCGTATTCTCAAACAAAATTGACGCTATGATCTTGTGCTTGGATGCGATCGCGCTGGCAAAAGTAATCACTAACCATGCTACCAAAAGTTAATTTAACACGCGATCGCCCTAGAATCCTACACAAAATTAGCCGGATCTTGATCTCGCCGATGCTTCAGCAGAATCGGAGAACCTTGGCCATCACCCACTAAAGCCGCCGTTTCCTCCAACGCTTCCCTCAGCCGCTTGGCCGCGTAGATGGAGATATCACGGGGCACATTCACCCGATCGCGCAAATACCGCAAAGCCGCATCAGAACCACTCGGCGGCGTACAAACTTCGCCAGTCATCATCAAAGTTAAAGCACAACGCAAAGCCTCATCAAATAAGTTGTCATCAGCAGGATTGACTCGAACGATGTTGCGCTGGTGCTTAATGACGCGATGAAGTGCTTCAGCGCGGGAGGTTTCCGGTTCTGGATACATCACATCCGGGAGTCCAGCCCAAGGCCCATTATCCACGCGGGCTTTATTGAGTAGCATCTGAGGTTCGCCGTTTTCATAACAGCCGCCCATCTGAGGCGGTAAATCGTGGACGTGAGTGTGAAAATCGCTCTGAGTGCCGCGATAGGTAGGGCGGGTTTCCATCGCCGCAAACCAGTCAGCAAAGCGCGGGTTTTCTTCGCGCATCGAGTAGCCTTTGTAGTAGTAAAGACTGGCATTCATCCGTTCGACGTAGGGCGTAAAGATAACATCCGCAGTGCCAAATTCATCAAGGAAATAAGGCCCCGGAGTGCTAGCCAGAGCTTTTTCTACGTGGGTGACGACGCTGATAAATTGCTCGCGGTTGTGTTGTTCTGCTTTGGCTGAACTTGCTGGGTAGCACAGCCAGGTGCACCAGGCTCTAAATAGCAGTCGCTCTAACCGCCGCAGGGGTATTACTGCCGGGTTTTCCATGCCCAAACCCAAGGGGCCATAGACTCGTTCCAGCGCGATTAAAATATCATCGCTTTCGGTGATGATGCGGCCGTCTAGTTCGATCGCCGGTAGCATTCCCGATGGCACTTTCCGCTTGTACCAGCTTTCCTTTTCCCCATAGCAGAACATTGTAATTTTGTCAATACGGTAGGGGATTTGTTTTTCTTCCAGCCACAGCCAGATTTTTTGGCAATAAGGACACCAGGCGTGGTTGTCGCGGTACAGGGTGACTCGCACATCCGATTCAGTTTTACCAAAGAGGCGCAACCGGGATTGAGCGTTCGTTGGCCCGTTGACGCGATCGACTTCAAAGTCTGTGAGGGCTTCTAATTCTGTCCAGCTTAGGGGGGTCATGCGATTTTAGATTTTAGATTTTAGATTTTAGATTTTAGAGTGGAGAATTGAAGACAGCGATTTCTTCGCGGTAATAATAGAAGTTACGCACCAACTCTATTTGTAGGGTGCGCACTGCGCACCTTACCCCTACCCATAGCGCATTCAACTATTTTTTGGTCTTAGTCCTGAATAAGATAGTTTGCTCTGAGTTAAAAAAGGCTTTGAGGACTCAAGTCCTCACTACAAAAGTAACTAGAATTAAGGCGACATTTGCGGAGACGGTGGCGCGTCTTCAATTTTGGCGAGTGCTGCTTTAATTTGGGGGGTGGCCAGGAAGTTTTGGGTAGCTGCGATCAGGCGATCGCCCCAGAGGTTTTCTTTGAGGAAATCTACAGTGGCATAGCGTTTGTCCAATTTCAGGGCGGCTTCTCCCATTGCTAAACCTTTTTCTTGGTCGCCTTTGGTGTAGAGTGCCACTGCTAGAGCTAGCATTGATTCTGCTGCTTTGTCGTCGATCGCGATCGCCTGTTCCCAGCGTTTGATAGCGCCATCGGCATCTCCCATTTCGTATTTGACTAATCCGATATTATTAATAGCGGGCCACAGGTTTTTTTCTAAAGCAAAGGCTTTTTCGTATTGGGCGATCGCCCGATCGAACCGCTTTAGCTTATAAAAAGCATTGCCTAAATCAAATAATGCACCTGGAGTGTCTGGTTTTAATTTCAACCCTGCTTGCAAATATTCGGCTGCTTTCTCGTAGTTCGCTTTCCGAAAGTGAGCTTCACCCAATACAAATTTAATTGAAGCATTTTCTGGCGACAGAGATTGAGCTTGCCCCAAAGCTTCAATGCCTTTGTCAAACTGCTCGACTTGAAGATACAAGCTGCCTAACAAAGTCCAAGTTTGAGCATTCTTGGGGGCTAACTGTGTCGCGAGTTCGGCTCGGGGTACGGCAAGTTCGTACTGCTGGAGTCTGGCTAGCTGGACGGCTTCTTCTGCAAGGCTCAAGGCTGTCTGTTCGAGTTGGGCCGAGTCAATTTTCAGGGTGTAAGGCAGGAGTGCCTGTGCGACAGCAGGCTCGGGCATTGCTCCCAAACCGAGTGCGAGTAGCAGAGATAATAGTAGAGGAATCCGATTAGGCACGCGATCAGCCCCAGCAAAAAATATAAAGGTTTCTCGATCGCCTATAATAACCCATATTTTTGAGTTTTGATATTGCTTTCTGACTCGCAACGCTTCAAGGTTTTCAGTTAAATAGTTCCCAAATTCTGTTTGCACTCAGGAATAATAGTTTTTCTTTACTGGTTTAGAGAGGACTGAAGTCTTCTCTAAAAACCGGGTAAATTCTTCATTTTTAGCAACTTGAGTGAGTTAATAAAGTCTGTTGAATTTTGTCTAATAATTGTGCTGCAGACAAGGAAGAAGGCAAAATCTTGGCAGAGACTTCTTGCAGGAGAAAGTCGATCGCCTCGGATTCCGAATTTACAGCAGACCGATAATCCCAGACTAAAATCGGCAATTTTACTGGCATTTCCCGGAGGTTCGATAGCGCCTGCAGCATAGCGGTTGATTCTGAGGGGGCATCTCGCAAGCACAGCAAAACTAAGTCAACGCTTTGATATTGCAACTGCTGTAAAACTTCTGTCCAGCAGGGAGCGATCGACCCTCGAAATCCTGCTGTTTGGATGTACTGAATCAAAGCTTGAAGGTTGGGAGTAGAAAACTTGGAATTGGAATTAGGAATCTGGGCATTGGTCGATCGATCGCGATTTTCCAATTCTCCCGTCGGGTTCCCCCCAGAAGTTCGATGCAAATCCGGTAAAGTCGAAATGTCGGCAAATAAAATGCTGGGCTTCCAACTCATGCCAGCAGCTACTTGAATCACTTGCCACAAGGCAGACACCACCAACCCAGTGCCTGAGGTTTCACTGCCGTCGGGACTGCCATTGGCCAAACAGGGAAATACGGACAATCCTTTGACTTGATTTGCCAGTTGCGTAGTTGCGGGGTCTAAAGTCACCAAGGGGAGAGAACCCAAATTTCGAGACCTACTTAACTGTTCGATAAAAGCTAAGGGGTTTTGCAGTTGACTCGTACCGTCCAAGACGATCGCGTCGGGCCGCCAAATTCGGGCAACGACTTCTGCTTGGCCGAGGTCGTCTGCTTCTAAAACGCGGCAGTGGGTGGGGTTGAGGAGTAAAGCGGAGCCTTGAGAGGAACTGTTTTGCGGGCTGAGCCACAATACAGTTAAAGAACTCCTCACCTTGGCGGTACTGCCATTACTGTGGCCGATCGAGTCTGCCAGCAGCCGCCGCAAAGCGGGTTCTTCGATCGGCAAGCTCAAAAAGCCTTCGGCTCTGTTGACACTGGCCCGTTCTTTTTCGCCTCTGGTGGCCGTGACGATCGCCGGAATCGATCGGGTATCCGGGTCGCTCTTGAGCAGCGTCAGCACGTCCCAACCGGACAGCAGCGGCAGCAGCGGGTTGAGGAAAATCGCTTCGGGACTGAACCTGCGGGCTTTTTCCAAGGCTTCGGTGCCCGAACGGGCGACTATTACTTGGTAGCCCAAACCTGAGAGGACGTTGGTTAAATCTTCGATATATTTAGGAACTGCTTCGACTATTAATACTAAACGAGAGCGAGAATTGGCGATCGGAATCTGATATTGGGGTTTTAATAATTCTTCCTCGGCGGCTCCAGATGCCGGGACTTCTTCGCTCTTTCCCGGAGGATTTGGCGGCAGTAGCAGGGTAAATTGAGAGCCTTGGTTTTCTGAGGAAATAAACGAAACGTCTCCGCCGTGGAGCCGAGCTAGGCGTTGAGTCAGTACCAGTCCCAGTCCGGTTCCTTGAAAGCGTCTGGTGAGGGGGCTTTCTAGTTGTTGGAATTTCTGAAAGATCAGGTGCTGTTTGTCGGCGGGGATGCCGATGCCGGTGTCCCAAACTGTGAATGCGAGCCAGCCTTCCCAAACATTTACTTTCAATCCGATTTTGCCGCCGGCTTCGGTGAATTTTAGGGCGTTGGAAAGGAGGTTGACGAGCATTTGCCGCAGTCGCAGTTCGTCGGCAATTAAGTGGCTCAGTCCCGGTTCTATTTCGAGTGTAAATTCTATTTGGGCGGAGGGTTCGGCGTTTGCTGCGCCGTTTGTTTTGCTCGGCTCCGGAGGGGCTTTTTCTTCTTGCTGTTGCAGTTGTTTTGCTTGTTCAAAGGCTCTTTTGCAGGTAGCTGCTATTTCGATCGGTTCGGGAATTAGTTCGAGCTGCCCGGTTTCCATCCGGGTCAAGTCTAAAATGTCGTTAACTATTGTCATCAAATGCCGCCCGCTTTTATGGATTAGTTTGGCGTAGCGTGTTTGGCGGTCGTTGAGTTCTCCGATCAATTTATCTTTGAGGAGGCTCGACAAACCGAGGACGGCGGTGAGCGGGGTTTTTAGTTCGTGGCTGATGCAGGATAAAAATTCGTCTTTGAGTCGGTTGAGGTGGATTAAATCTGCGTTTTTCGCTGCTAGTTCTTTGGCGACTAAATGTTCTTCGGTGACATCTTGTCCCATTACTAAAATTAGCTTGTCTGAGAGCGGCTGTTTGACAAATTGCCAGATCCGTTCTTGACCTTTTTGTACGGGGCACTCGCAAATGTAGGTGTCTGGTTTGCCGGCAGTGGGGCACCAAGCTGGAGCGGTTAAGGTTGAGGGGGAGGCGGCGGCGTACAAGGGCAGCGGGCAACTGGTGGCTGGGGTTGAATCGCGATCGCCCGATCTACTTGCTCCTACTAGGCTCATGCACTCTTGGGTGATGGGATCTACCTGCAGGCTCTTGTATTCGGTTGTTAAATGACTGGGTTTGTGGGGCGAGTGTTTGCCCAAATTTGCTGCGGGTTCTGGAACTGGTTCCGGGCCTGCTCCCAGCAAAATCCGCCACGCTGCGTTTTGGCTGACTATTTGTGCGGTGGGGGTTTGCAATCTCAGGGGCAGGGGCAGTTTTTCCAACAGTTGGACGAGGGAGTTGAGGTTTTCCGAGGGTTTCAATCCTGCTTCTAGAAAGCGCATTTGAGCGTCTAGGGCAGTGGCGATGGCTTCGGAAATCGGCCTTAATTCGATTTCTTTGACTGCTGTTGGCGGCTCTGTGAGGCTGCCGATCGAGCTGCTGTTGAGTGCGGCGAATTGCAGCAGGCTCAGGCTGTCTAGCATTCCTAAAAATTTACCGCTGGCATCTGTGAGGGCGATCGGGCTGTTTGAGGAGCAGCAGGCGGTTTGGGGGCTTGGCCCGGCTGGGGTGTTCAGTTCTTCTGTTTGCAGGTACTGCCAGAATTCGCTGACGCTCAGAGCTGCAGGTAATGCCCTGACTGGTTCGATCGCGATCGGGCTTTCTGACAAAGGTTGCTGCCCGTCGTTTGTACGATCGGCCGCGCGGGCCCAAAGGCTGCGCAGGTAAACTAATCCCAGGGGCTGTAGCTGTTCGTTGACTACTGCGACTCGATCGCAGTTACTGGATCTGAAAATTGACTGCAGCGATTCTAGCGCCGCAGTTTGGAGGCACAGCGGCACTGGCTCGATAAAATTTTTGAGACTGGGGCTGGTGGTTGACATAACAAACCTGAGAGTCTGCTATACATAGCAGTAATATTTTTGAGACGTAATGTAGCTGAGGATTTCTGTACCTTATTTGTTTTATATCAGTTTGCTAGTATGCCGGGGATCTGCACCGAAACCTGGGAGTTCGATGCCTGCACCTGATTTGAGGCGGCTAGCAATTATTTTAAGGCTTAAGCTTAATTGCAGAAATCAAGCTCAGGGTGCTTGACACTAAAACAAAGGAGTACAGTCCGATTATTCCTGTGATGCAAGTACATCGCTTATTTTGCGGTTAAGATTGGTTAAAATAAATGTTGAGATGATTGTTAAAATGTTAAGTTTTTTGTAAAGGAGATATCAACTCTGAGCGATTCAGCACTTTCGGGCAACTTAGGTGGTGCGCCTACAGCTTTGCTTCCCCAACTGTCTATCGGTATTTTTGTCCGCTCTGAGGAAATCGCAGCCTCCGCGATCGAGCTTTTGAGGGGCGATCGCTATGCTTTAACGCACATTAAGTCGGTCGCGGAGTTTTTGGGGTTCCTTAAGCAAAATTACCACCTTGATTGTTTGATTTTTGAGGTGGATGGGGATCTGCGATCGCTTCTGGGCAAGCTGCAAGAACGATCGATCTTTTTGCCTGCGGTGATTTTTTCGCCCCAGCCCGGGGTGGAAGGAATGCCCGAAGCACCATCCTATTCAGATGGTTTTGAGACCGCAGCCAGTACCGCCAACAATAGCCAAGAGGAAAGCTGTGCTTTTTTTTATCACCCTGCTGAGGTGCAACTGGCAATCGCTCGATCGAGCGAAATAAGTTCAGGTATAGATCGGGCGATCGCACAATTCCTGAAACTTTCAACTCCGGTTCCTGTCAATTACCAATCCGCAACGGTCGATGCAACGGCCCAATTAACTGCTCAAAGTTTGCTAAGCCGACAGCAGCGGCGACTGGCGGAAAAATTACGGGAGCGATTAGGATACTTGGGCATCTATTATAAAAGAAATTCCCAGATATTTTTGCGAAATCTGTCTGAATCAGATAAGCAAAAGTTTTTGGAGCAACTCAAGTCAAGTTATCGCCACATACTTTTAAATTATTTTTCTCAAGATACTGCGGTCAACAATCAAATAGATGAATTTGTGAATTTGGCTTTTTTTGCTGACGTTCCCGTCACTCAAATTGTTGAAATTCACATGGAATTGATGGAAGAGTTTGCTAAACAGCTAAAATTAGAAGGGCGCAACGAGGAAATATTGCTCGATTACCGCTTGACTCTGATTGACGCGATCGCTCATATGTGCGAGATGTACAGGCGATCTATTCCGAAAGAGGCATCTCAAGGTAAGAGGTAGAAGGGATTGGGCAGAATTCAAGAAAAAAGAAGTTAGAAGAGAGAATTTAACAAAGAAGAAAGGAAAAGACAAACGGCCGCGCGATCGCGAGGCTGAAATTATTATAAAATAACAAAGAACAGCGGATTAAAGAGAAATAACAACTATAACTAACATCTGACAACTAATTCTCAACATTAAAAAAAGTTCATGAGTTCTCTGAAGAAAACCTACGTTCTGAAGCTGTACGTTGCGGGGAATACTCCCAACTCCGTGCGAGCTTTAAAAACCCTCAAGGACATTTTAGAACAAGAATTTCAAGGAGTCTATGCGCTGAAAGTCATAGACGTTCTCAAAAATCCTCAGCTAGCAGAAGAGGACAAAATATTGGCAACCCCAACGCTGTCAAAAATCCTGCCGCCGCCGGTGCGAAAAATTATTGGCGATTTGTCCGATCGCGAGAAAGTTCTGATAGGATTAGATTTGCTCTATGAAGAACTTCGCGAAGAAGACCTGAATTCATAAGATAATCAGGTGAGAGTCAGTCGATTTTAGATTTGAGGCTTCGGCGTGAGACGTTCGGCGAGCGCTCGGTCGAGCCGTCGAGTCGCGCTCGGTCGAACGATTTGAGATTTTAGATTTACTCCACAGATGAATCTGGGAGCTTGAACAAGAATCTAAAATTTTGATCTCTCCACGACAGGAGTACGTGGCACGGTATCTGTTTTTGGGCGGGGTCATTAGTCAGCAGTCAGCAGTCATTAGTTATTGAGCAAGAGCCAAAACTAAAAGCTGGGTACAAAGACTCATGATCGGCGGTTAATGAGTGACAACTAAAGAATACTGAGAGTTGACAAAAATCGACATGAATGAAAGTAGTCAAACGGTGCAACGACAAGGATTGGTAACTGCAGGAGTTGAAAAAATTCGCACGATGATTGAGGGTTTCGATGACATCAGTCACGGCGGAATGCCGGTCGGCAGAACCACCTTAGTCAGCGGCACGTCAGGAACGGGAAAAACTTTATTTGCCGTACAATTTCTCTATAACGGAATTACCCATTTTGACGAAGCTGGAGTGTTCGTAACTTTTGAAGAATCTCCGACAGATATTATTAAAAATGCTTGCAGTTTCGGTTGGGATCTCGCACAGTTAATCGAGGAAGGCAAGCTATTTATTTTGGACGCTTCCCCCGATCCTGAAGGTCAAGATATCGTAGGAAATTTTGATTTATCAGCCTTAATCGAGCGAATTCAGTACGCCATTCGCAAGTACAAAGCCAAGCGGGTTTCTATAGATTCGGTGACAGCCGTATTTCAGCAATACGACGCTGCATCTGTAGTGCGGCGAGAAATTTTTCGCTTAGTTGCGCGCCTCAAACAAGTAGGAGCAACTACAGTTATGACTACGGAACGGGTGGAAGAATACGGCCCGGTGGCTCGGTTTGGAGTGGAAGAGTTCGTGTCGGATAATGTGGTGATTGTTCGCAACGTATTGGAAGGAGAACGCCGCCGCCGCACAATGGAAATTTTGAAGTTGCGGGGTACAACTCACATGAAAGGCGAATATCCTTTTACTATGACTAATGACGGAATTAATATTTTCCCATTGGGGGCGATGCGATTAACTCAAAAGTCTTCAAACGTGCGGGTTTCTTCGGGCGATAAAACTCTCGACGAGATGTGCGGTGGCGGTTTCTTCAAAGACTCGATTATTTTGGCTACGGGTGCCACGGGAACCGGCAAAACGCTGTTGGTGAGCAAGTTCTTGCAGAATGCTTGTATGAACGGCAATCGGGCGCTGCTGTTTGCCTATGAAGAGTCGCGGGCTCAGTTGTTCCGCAATGCTTATTCTTGGGGCATTGATTTTGAGGAAATGGAACAGAAAGGACTGCTAAAGCTGCTGTGTACTTACCCGGAATCTGCCGGTTTGGAAGACCACTTGCAGACTATTAAATCAGAAATTGCTGAGTTCAAACCTTCTCGAATTGCTATAGACTCGCTGTCGGCTTTAGCTAGGGGTGTCAGCAATAATGCTTTCAGGCAATTTGTGATCGGAGTGACAGGTTTTGCGAAGCAGGAAGAAATAACTGGCTTTTTTACGAATACAAGCGACCAGTTTATGGGTTCTAATTCGATTACGGACTCCCATATTTCTACGATTACTGACACGATTATTATGTTGCAGTATGTAGAGATTCGAGGAGAAATGTCCCGGGCAATTAATGTCTTTAAGATGCGCGGTTCGTGGCACGACAAAGGGATTCGGGAATACACGATTACTGAAAGAGGGCCACAAATTAAAGATTCGTTCCGTGGTTACGAACGGATTATCAGCGGTTCTCCGACTCGGATTACCATTAATGAGAAGAATGAGCTATCGCGGATTCTCCAGGGTGTGCAAGGTCAAGAGGATGAGGATATTTGAGAGTTCGCAGTGATTCGTCGTTAAAAATGAGGTTGGGTTGAGCTAGGAAACCCAACTTTTTTAATTTGAGGAGTTTGTGAACATTTATAGCAACCGCGACAATGTTTTGGAGTTTCTTAATTGCTGAAATATGAGCTTTTATTGCCTTCTGCATAAGCCCATTTTGCTATAGCAATCCCACTAAATAGGTTGTGGTAAAAATCTATGAGTAAGCTGTTGTGCGTCTAAATTGTATATTTCAATGACATCTCAAAAATCAGAAGATCCGGTCTCCATCCGATTCTTGAACATAACAGAAAATCTTTCTGACTTAGCAGCTTGGTGCCGCGTAGTACCTATCCCTACTACCCCTAGATTAGGGGAGCCACGAGGGATTGCCTCTACAAAAACATTAGAACTAATTTTATTATCAAAAATCATTATTTACACATCACTACCAGTATTGGTATCTCCCTATATCCACAAGATGCAATGAATGTTGATACCTTGCTCAATAATGCAGATATTGCCCTAAATCGTATTAAAGCCTCGGGGCGCAATACCTATAGTTTTTAGACAGCAACAATACCTTCGCCCGAATCGAATACCCTAGCCCTTGGCGATCGAAAATCGCTTGAATTGTGCTTGGAAGGCGAATGCTTGCTGTATTATCAAATCAGCTCTATTTGCAAACAAGTAGCCTTGCTGGTGTTTAAGTTATCCTAGGATGGCATTCTCCTGAACTAGGTTGAATTCCTCCCGATCGATTTATTCCCATCGCCGAAGAAACAGGATTGATTTTGCCATTGGGCAAATAAATTTTAGAGCAAGCTTGTTGACAATATCAGCAGGGGCTAGGAGCCGGACTAATTTTTCAGAAAATCGCGGTAAATCCGTCGGCACGTCAACTCATCCAACTAACTTTAATCACTAAGAGCGATCGCATTCTTGAGCGCACCGATATTAATCCGAAATATCTAGAGCTAGAGATTACCGAAACGGCAATCATGCTTAATTTTGACATTACATACAATGTTTTAACCCTATTATCAGAGCGTGATATTCGGATTTATGTCGATGATTTGGGGACTGGCTATGCTGATTTTAACTACCAGAAAAATTTTCCGGTGAAATCGCTCAAGATCGCTCATTTGTGCGCGATTTAGCCAGCGCTCCGAGCGATCGCGGAATTGACAAAGCCCTACTTGCAATGGCACATGGCTTAAATCTGAGCACAATAGCCGAAGCAATTGAAACCCCAGCGCAATTGCAATAGTTACAAGTGCTCGGCTGTGAAATCGGTCAGGGTTATATGTTTAGCCCGCCTGTCCGTGCTGAGGTTGCCACTCAATTAATCTGACATCCTAAATTGTTGTCTATCCCTATTTGGGATCAGCAATCCTTATAAAAGCGCCCAAAAGTCTTATAATCAACTTAATGCTCGTGTCGATCAAATGACTCAAAATATTTTCTTACGGAATAATATAAAAGTGTTTGGACAAGGCACCCAGACCCTGATGTTTGCTCATGGATTTGGGTGCGATCAAAATATGTGGCGTTTCGTGACACAGGCCTTCGAGAAGGACTACAAAATTATCCTATTTGATTATGTAGGTTCTGGAAAGTCCGATATTAGTGCCTACAGTTCTGAACGTTACAGCGACCTCTATGGCTATGTTCAGGATGTCCTCGATATCTGTAGAGAATTAGCCTTGACTGATGTGATTTTTGTCGGCCATTCTGTCAGCAGTATGATCGGCATTCTGTCGTCAATTCAAGCTCCTAATTACTTTAATCGCCTGATTCTCCTAGGGCCTTCACCCTGCTACATTAATGATTTACCAAATTATTACGGAGGTTTTGAGCGCAAAGATATTGAGGATCTCCTCGATATCATGGAGAAAAATTACATTGGTTGGGCAAGCTTTATGGCGCCAATGGTGATGCAGAATCAGGATCGTCCTGAGTTAAGTGATGAGCTTGAGGCAAGTTTTTGCTCCACCGACCCGGTGGTTGCAAGTCGCTTTGCCGAGGTGACTTTTTACTCGGACAATCGCAGTGATTTACCCAAGGTGTCAGTACCTTCACTGATATTGCAATGTGCTGATGACGTCATCGCTCCCACCGAGGTAGGGGATTACCTCCACCGCCACCTGCCTAAAAGTACGCTAGGGCTGATGAAAGCTACGGGACATTGCCCGCACATGAGTCATCCACAAGAAACGATCGAGATGATTGAGGAGTATTTGAGTGTACCTCATACTACCTGATTTGTAGGGCAAACATGACCGACCACATAGACGAGCTACTCAACATTTCACCCTGTGGATTCCTCTCGTTTGCTGACGATGGTACGATCGTAATGGTCAACGCCACATTACTGCAATTACTCGGACACGAAACCGATGAACTGCGGGAACGGAAAATGGATTCCATTCTGCCGACCGCCAGCCGGATTTTCTTTCAAACCCATTTCTTCCCCCTGTTGAAGCTCCACGGTAAAGTAGAGGAAATTTACTTCTCATTAAGGTCAAAGCAGGGTAGTGATATACCCATGCTGATCAATGCTGTGCGTCGGAAGAACGGAGAAAACTTCGTCAACGATTGCATCTTGATCTGTATCCGCCAGCGTATCATGTACGAAGGTGAAATTATTAAAGCAAAAAAAGCTGCCGAGGCAGCTATTCTCGCCCAGAAGCAAGCGGAAATCGCTCTGCGGAAACAGTACGACAAGGCTATATTACTTCAAGAAATTACTCAACACATCCGTCAATCTCTTGATTTGTGTACTATTTTTGAGATTGCTTCGCAGGAGATTCGCCTGTTTCTTGATGCCGAGCGCGTCGGCATATTTAAGTTCTATCCTGACAGTAAATTTGGATATGGTGAGTTTGTTTCAGAATCCGTAGGCGAAGGATGTAAATTGGTAAGCAGAAATCAATTTAACGACCATTCTTGTGGTGAACCATACCCTAATTTATATCAAGAATTCAGAATGCAGGTAGTAGAAGATATCAATAATATTGACCTTCAACACTGTTACCGAGATATTTGGAAACATTTTCCGGTTCGGGCTAATTTAGTTGCGCCGTTGCTCAATGGAAAAGATTTGTGGGGGTTGTTATGTATTCATCAATGTTCTGCTCCTCGGCAATGGGAAGAATTTGAAGTTGACCTTGTTAAACAGATTGCTAATCAGTTAGCAATCGCCATTAAACAAGCAGATGTTTTTGAGAAGTTGCAGGAGGAATTGGCAGAAAGGCAGCAGGCACAAGCGCGCATGAGAGAAATTAATCAACAACTTGCACTCTCTAACGAAGAACTAGCCCGCGCTACTCACCTCTTACAACAAGTCGTAAATATTGATGGGTTGACTCAAATTGCTAATCGCCGCTGTTTTAATGACCGCTTAGAGCGTGAATGGGAGCGGCTCTACCGCGAACAAAAACCTATTTCTCTTTTGTTATTTGATGTGGATTATTTCAAACGTTATAATGATTGCTACGGTCATCAAATGGGGGATGATTGTCTGTTCAAACTTGCTCAGACTGTGCAAGAGGTGGTGTACCGTCCGGCGGATTTGGTGGCGCGTTACGGCGGGGAAGAATTTGGCATCATTTTGCCTAATACAGATCTTAAAGGAGCGAGTTCGGTGGCGCAACGGATTCACGCTGCTATTCAAGCTTTAAATATTCCTCACAAAACCTCTGATGTGAGCGACCTAGTTACTATTAGTATGGGTATCGCCAACTTGATTCCGATTTCGGAACTATCATCGGCTGACTTGATTGCGATCGCAGATCGTGCACTCTATCGTGCAAAGGAACAGGGGCGCAATCAGTCCCGGATCAGCAACTATAGCGGCGATTCGATTTTTGACACGGAGAGTTAAATCACAATAATTGAGACAGAGGACAAAAATTTGTCCTCTGTCTCTCCAAGTCAGTCAGTCTATAAATTTAAATGAGCACGGAGGGATTTGAACCCCCGACCCTCAGGACCGGAACCTGATGCTCTATCCACTGAGCTACGTGCCCTCGACTTTTCTGAGTATAACACGTGTTGCGGAAAATGGCGACTGCCGATCGCAAATTTCCTGCCCTGCCTGCAAACCGCTTGACCAATGCGGGTTCGACTCGCCTGTGCGATCGGGTATCAGGCACTTCTCAAAGCCAGAGACTGCAAATTTTATCTAAAAGGTCACAATAATACGACAATGGGTAAAATAATAGACTTTAATCGAGCAAACAT
This sequence comes from Microcoleus sp. Pol7_A1, assembly GCF_036701085.1. Classification (NCBI taxonomy): domain Bacteria; kingdom Bacillati; phylum Cyanobacteriota; class Cyanophyceae; order Oscillatoriales; family Microcoleaceae; genus Microcoleus; species Microcoleus sp. Pol7_A1. The sequence continues at coordinate 23,027 of NZ_JAUBQD010000039.1, read as the reverse complement.
TAGGTTCACATTCGATCGGGGTCGAGCATCTACCACAGCTAAAATAGCCCGCATCAATTCCTCCTAGCTAATCGGCAGTAAATAAATGGTGCTGCTGTTAAGACCGGTTGTGCAAATACGGTTCTAGACTAAGTTCACCAAACCTCTCAATTTTATGGTTTCTAAAATTTTAGACAAATTACCGCTGCGAACTGTTCTCATAGTTCCATTTATACTGCAAATCGTGGGAGCCGTGGGACTCGTAGGATATCTGTCTTTTAGAAACGGACAAAAAGCAGTTAATAACCTTGCCAGTCAGTTAATGAACGAGGTGAGTTTGCGTGTAGAGCAAAACCTGCAAGTTTACCTGAAAACTCCCCATCAAATCAATCAAACTAAGCTGGATGCTGTCAAGCTCGGGTTGTTAAAGATGGAAAACTTATCAGCTTGGGAGAAATATCTTTTGCGGCAAGTACAATTATATCCCTATATCAATTATACCTCCGTTGGCAACGAGAACGGAGATTATAGATCCGGTGAACAACTGTCTAACGGTTCCCGAACGATTAATGTGATAGAGAAATCTACGGGGTTAAATTTTTATTCTTATAATACAAATAAAAACGGCGATCGCACTACAGTTGTTACCGTTGTGAAAAACTTTGATAACCGACAGCATCCTGCGTACAAAAGTGCAGTAAAATCAGGTCAACCAACTTGGAGTTCGGTTTTTGTTTCTTTACTAGAACCGACATTAATTATCAACGCTCTCCAACCAGTATACAGCGAAAAATATCAGCTAGAAGGAGTATTATGTGCTGCCTTGCGTCTCGACCATCTTGGGAGATTTCTCAACAGTCTCAAAGTTGGCAAATCCGGTCAAACATTTATTATCGATCGCCAGGGTATTTTGTTAGCAACTTCCACCACCGAAAAACCATTTCGCACCAAAGATAATCAAAAACAATTGTTTAAAGTGGCAGAAAGCAGCAACCCTTTTACTCAAGCGACAGCTAAATATTTAACTGCACAGTTTCAAAAATTAGACAAGATTAAAAAATCAGAGTTATTGGAATTTGAAATAGATGGCAAGCGACAACTTTTAAAAGTCCTGCCGTTCCAAGACGGGAAAGGTTTAGACTGGCTGATTGTAGTAGTTGTTCCCGAAGCAGATTTCACTAAAGAAATCAATGCCAATACCCGCACAGCGGTTTTGCTTTGTTTTGCAGCTTTAGGAGTAGCTGTGGCGATCGGCATTCTGACTTCTCGGTGGGTGACAAATCCTATATTGAGCTTAAATACAGCCGCCAAAAATATTGCTAAAGGTGAATGGGACCAAACAGTAGAAAGCGAACGCTCCGACGAATTGGGGGAATTAGCCAAGTCATTTAGCAGCATGGCTCAACAACTTCAACAATCTTTTGAAACTTTAGAAAACCGAGTGCATGAGCGAACGGCGGAATTGGCTGTAGCTAAAGACAAAGCGGAAGTAGCAAATCAAGCTAAAAGCACCTTCCTTGCTAACATGAGCCACGAATTGCGATCGCCTCTCAATGCAATTCTCGGCTTTTCCCAACTGATGACTCGCAGCCAAACTCTATCTCCAGAACATCAAGAAAATATTAGCATAATTAGCAGCAGCGGAGAACACCTACTCACCCTGATTAATAACGTACTAGATTTATCTAAAATTGAATCGGGGCGCACTACCCTCAATCATAAAAAAATCGACCTCTATCGCCTTCTCAACGACTTGGAAGATATGTTTCAACTCAAAGCAGATGACAAGCATTTGCAGTTAGTTTTTGAGCGCAGTCCCGAGGTGCCGCAATACGTAGAAACTGACGATTTAAAGTTGCGGCAAATCTTAATTAATCTGCTCAATAACTCTCTTAAATTTACCGAGGAGGGCGGTGTATCGGTCAGAGTTAGCAAGCAGTCATCAGGTAGAAATCAGAATAGAGAAGAGAAAAATCTTTATCTCTCAGTATCCTTAAAAAATAATAGAGAAGTTTCCGCTAGTAATAATCTGGAATTTTCCCAATTAAATCAATCTAAAAACACAATTCTTGCAACCCAACATGACGAAGCAGAAGCTGCCTCTTCCTTCTTCCTCCATTTTGAAGTCGAAGATACTGGCCCCGGTATTGCCACCAATGAATTAGACAATCTTTTTGAAGCTTTCGTCCAAACCAAGACAGGCAAAGATTCGCAAGAAGGTACAGGCTTGGGATTGCCAATTAGCCGCAAATTTGTGGAATTAATGGGCGGCGAAATGAGTGTCTGTTCTGCTGTTGGCAAAGGAACTAATTTTAAGTTTGACATTCAAGTTATTGCGGTCGATGCGGCTGATATTGAAAGCCGAAAACCGACCCGCAATGTTATTGCCTTGGAACCAAACCAACACAGCTATAGAATTTTGATAGTAGACGATAAACCGCTCAACCGCCAACTGTTAATTAAAATCCTTCATCCTCTGGGTTTTGAACTGAAAGAAGCTACTAACGGTCAAGAAGCTATTGAGATTTGGGACAGTTGGGAACCGCATTTAATTTGGATGGACATGAGAATGCCCGTGATGGACGGCTACGAAGCGACGCAATACATTAAAACCACTATTAAAGGTCAAGCTACGGCGATAATTGCACTGACTGCCAGCGTTTTGGAGGAAGAACGGGCAGTTATTTTATCGGCGGGCTGCGATGCTTTTATGCGGAAACCTTTCCGGGAAGCGGATATTTTTGATGCTATGCACAAACATATCGGAGTGCGCTATCTTTATGAAGATCCGGGTCAAGGTAATTTATTGGGCATCAAAGAGGGCGATCGCGCAATGACTGCGACTGATTTCGTGAAATTGCCTGACTCGCTGGTAGCTGATTTAAAGCTGGCGATACTGAATGCTGATATGGATTTAATTGATAGCTCTATCGAGCAAATTCGATTAAAGGATGCTGTAACGGCTGGTGCGATCGCGAATTGTATAGAAAATTTCGAGTACGACAAAGTTTTAAAGTTAATCTCTCAAAGAATATCAAATGAATAACGACCTTCTCAGCACCGATCGCGGTAATATTTTAGTAGTTGACGACACCCCAGCTAATTTGCGCCTCCTAGCCGGAATTTTGAATGGCAAGGGCTATAAAGTCCGCCCCGTACCTAGCGGCGAGTTAGCGCTTTCGGCGGCAAAAGGTATGCCTCCCGATTTGATTTTGCTGGATATTATGATGCCCGAAATGAATGGGTACGAAGTTTGCGAAAAAATCAAAGCTGATGAACGCACTCGCGACATTCCGGTGATTTTTATTAGCGCGATTAATGACGTACTAGATAAAGTCAAAGCTTTTGCTGTGGGCGGGATAGATTATATTACCAAGCCCTTTCACGTGGAAGAGGTTCTAGTTAGGGTAGAAACCCATTTAGCAATTTGCCAGTTGCAAAAAAAGCTCCAACAGAAAAACGATGAACTGACTGTTACTTTAGAGCAACTGCAAGCTACTCAAAGTCAATTAGTGCAATCGGAAAAAATGGCTGCCTTAGGGCAATTAATTGCGGGCATTGCTCACGAAATTAATACACCACTGGGGGCGATTCGATCCTCTATTGGAAATATTACCAGCTTTTTGGATAACAATCTCGAAAGTTTGCCAGTTTTTTTCAAAGAACTGTCAACCGAACGCCAGCAGGATTTCGTGAGTTTGATGTACAGTTCCAGCCAACAAACTTACTCTTTATCTACGCGAGAAAAACGGGGCTTGAAAAAAGAAGTGAAGCAGCAATTAGAGTCGGAAGGGATTGACAATGCTGACAGCATTGCTAGCATTTTAGTCAATATCGGATTGCAGGGAAATCTGCAACAATTCTTGCCGTTGCTCAAAGACCCTGACAGCGAAAATATCATAAAAACAGCCTATGACTTTGCTAGCATTCACAGAAGCGCCCGAACCATCGCTACCGCTACTGAACGCGCTGCAAAAGTCGTCTTTGCCCTAAAAAATTATTCGCGTTACGATGTAAATGGGGAAAAAATACAGGTGAATATTACCGAGGGAATTGAAACTGTATTAACTCTTTATCAGAACCAGATAAAGCAGGGTGTAGAAGTCGTCAGAAAGTATCAAGCTAAATTGCCTCCGGTACTGTGTTATCCCGACGAACTCAATCAAGTTTGGACAAATTTAATTCACAATGCCTTACAAGCGATGGACAATCAAGGAACTTTAACACTTGACGTGGTAGAGCAAGATACCAATATCCTGGTAAAAATTACTGACAGCGGTAAGGGGATTCAACCGGAGATTTTTATGAAAATTTTTGAGCCGTTTTTTACTACCAAACCTGCGGGAGAAGGCAGCGGGTTGGGATTGGATATTGTCAAAAAAATAATTGAAAAACATCAGGGTAGAGTTGATGTGGAGTCCGTGCCCGGTAAAACAGCATTTACAGTCTCTTTGCCGATTAATTTAACGGAGTAGGTAAAGCGCCGCAGACTGAAGTCTGGGGCTAAAAATTTGCAGTCTTACGGCGCGGGATGTAGAATTTGGAAAACGGTGTGCTTACCCATCGGGGTTGACTCTGCCACACTAAACAAGGAAACTAGCGATGTCTAAACCAGCAATTTTGTGCGTTGACGATGAAGTAGGGGTATTGGAAAGTCTGGAAATTGAACTGCAACAAGCATTTAACGGTAAATATATTTGCGAATTTGCTGAAAGTGCGGCCGAAGCCCTAGAGATTATTGAAGAGCTATGTGAAGCTAATGTTAACATTCTAGTGATTGTCTCTGATTGGTTGATGCCCGGAATGAAAGGAGATGAACTGCTGATTATAATTCATCAAAAATATCCGCAAATTGTGAAAGTGATGCTGACGGGACAAGCAGACAAAGAAGCAATCGAACGAACAAAACTTCAAGCAAATCTTCATGCTTTTATACAAAAACCTTGGGAAAATCAAGAATTAATTGAAGCGATTAATTCTGGTCTAGCAAATTTATGAAAAAACCTGTCATTATTTGTGTTGATGATGAGCAGACTATACTCGATAGTCTGGAAATAGACCTGCTAAAAGCCTTTGAAGATAAATATTTAATTGAAACGGCCCAAAGTGGCGAAGAAGCTTTAGAGTTGCTGTCAGAACTTTTAGCAGAACAGTATGAAGTTCCTTTGGTTATTTCGGATCATATCATGCCTAATATGAAAGGAGACGAACTATTAAGGAACGTTCATGCTATCTCGCCAAACTGTCTCAAGATTATGCTGACAGGGCAGGCAGATTTGGAGGCGGTAGCCAATGCTATTAACTATGCTAAATTGTACCGATACATACCTAAACCTTGGCAATGTGATGACTTAAAATTAACTGTTACTGAGGCAATATATAGATATTTTCAAGATAAACAATTAGCTGAAAAACAAAGAGAACTTCAGGAAATGAATCAGGAGTTGGTAAAATTAAGCCGCAAGCAGGCAATGCTGATTGCCAAACTCCATGAAAACGAAAGTCGCTTGACGCAATATTTAGAAGCTATCCCTTTGGGCGTGTGTGTACTTGATGCAAACGGGCAATCTTTTTACGCTAATCAGAAGGCGCGGGATGTATTTGGCAAAGGCACTGTGCCGCATATTAATTCAGAGCAAAAAGCAGCAATTTATCAATTTTATAAAGCCGGAACTAATCAGAGATGCCCCGTGGAAGACTTGCCAATTATGCGGGCACTTCGGGGCGAAAATGTGCGGACTGAGAGTGTAGAAATTCGTACAGCTAATAAGATTATTCCTGTAGAGAGTTGGGCGACTCCAATTTATGATTCTACAGGCGACATTTCCTATGCGATTATTGCTTTTAGTGACATAACTGAACGCAAGGAAGCTGAAGCGGCGCTAATTCAAGCTGAAGAGAAGTATCGCGGGATATTTGAAAATGCTTTAGAAGGTATTTTTCAGACGACGCCAGAGGGACTTTTTATTAGTGCTAATCCTGCTCTTGCGGAAATTTACGGCTATGATTCCGCGTCAGAATTGATAGAAAGTATTAATGATATTCAGCAGCAATTGTACGTGGAACCAAACCGCCGTCAAGAGTTTCTGGCGCTGATGAAACAGCACGGTACTCTGTGTGAGTTTGAGTCTCAGGTTTACTGTCGAGATGGCAGCATTATCTGGATTTCTGAATATGCGCGCACAGTTTGTGATGCTAACGGTGAAGTGCTTTACTATCAGGGTTTTGCTAAGGATATTAGTTTGCAAAGACAGGTGGAAGTGGAAAGAATCAAGTTTACTAATGATTTAGAAAAAGCTTTGGCCGCCGAAGAAAAGTTAAACGAGGCGCTGTCAGAAAGCGAAAGCCGATTGACTCAATTCCTGGAAGCCATGCCGGTGGGAATATTTGTTGTGGATGGTGAGGGTAAACCTTTTTATATGAATTCTTGGGGCGAAAGGATACTAGCCCAAGGTTTAATTTCTGATGTGGTTACTGAGCAATTTCCAGAAGCTTATCATTTTTACGACGCTGGAACTAATCAATTGTATCCGAGGGATCGCCAACCGATTATTCGGGCGTTGCGGGGAGAATTTGTGCGTATGGACGATCTAGAAATTCACGGGTCGGATCGGAGTGTGCCGATCGAGGTCTGGGCGACTCCAATCTACGACGAACGGAAAAACATAGTTTACGCGATCGCAGCTTTTCAAGACATCACAGAACGTCAAGAGGTAGAAACCGAGCGCCGCCAATTCACAGACGAGTTGGAAAAAGCTTTAGCAGCGGAAGAAAAATTAACAGATGCTTACGGGCGGTTTGTGCCGCACGAATTTCTCCACTTTCTGGGATATGAAAGTATTCTGGAAGTAAAATTAGGCGATCAAGTACAGAAAGAAATGTCGGTGCTGTTTTCAGATATTCGCAATTTCACTTTTCTTTCTGAGACAATGAATCCCGAAGAAAATTTTCAATTTATTAATGCTTATTTGTCGCGGATGGAACCTGCAATTACTGACAATTTTGGTTTTATTGATAAATACATTGGCGACGCGATTATGGCGCTGTTTGATGGCAGTGCTGACAATGCTGTGAAAGCTGGAATTGCTATGCTAGAACACCTTAACGAGTATAATATTAGTCGCAATAGACCCGATCGCCCGCCGCTGCAAATTGGCATTGGAATCAATACGGGTTCTTTGATGTTAGGCACGGTTGGCGGTCAAAGCCGGATGGACAGCACGGTGATTAGCGATGCGGTAAACTTAGCCTCCCGCGTGGAATGTTTGACTAAAGAGTATGGAGTTTCGATGTTAATTACTCACAATACTTTTATACAGTTGAACGATATTTATGATTTTAGGTTGATCGATCGCGTCAAAGTTAAAGGCAAATCGCAAATGGTAACAGTTTATGAAGTATTTTCGGCCGATCCGGCAGAGTTACGACTGAAAAAGTTAGAGACAAAGACAATCTTTGAGCAAGCTTTGGTACTCTACAATAGTGACAGGTGTGTCGAAGCTAAAAGATTGTTTTCGGCGTGCTTGGAAATCAACCCTAAGGATAAGGTAGCTCAAATTTATATGCAGCGGTGTCTGAAAGGGGCGATCGCTCGTGCATAATACCATTTTAGATTTAGATTGTATAATTGGGAATGACTTATTCCATAAGGATTTGGAATTTGCCTACAGTTGTCTTCTTTTTTGAAACTGGTATAATCATTGTTTAGACAGGCAGGAAAACGCAAACTATTGTTTCTTGCTGCGGCAAACTTTCTATTTTAAATCCTCCTCCGTGCAATTCTGCAAGGCGTTGAACGATAGCCAAACCCAATCCTAAACCTGCTTGTTGGTAAAGTTTGCGATCGAACTGTCTGTAAGCTTCTAGGTGTGCAATCTGATCGGCAGTCATGCCGCGGCCTTGGTCTTTTACAGATAGAACAAAAGTCTGGTTTTCCACCAAAGTGCTTAATAAAACCGGCGTTCCTTCTAAAGAAAATTTGAAGGCATTGTCCAATAGTTCCTCAACAATTTTCGTGAGTCTGATAGCATCCATAGCCACCGACGAATCTTGCAAATTTAATTGTAAATCGTCTGTTCTATTCGCGTGTTTCGCTTGCTGCCGCGCTTTTTGAGTCAGCAAAGATTTTACGCAGCTAAATTCGCTATTGCGCATCTCCTTTAGCAGTTCGGGATTTGTGGCTGCTATCTCTAGTTCTGCATACAGCAAAAAGTTCTGAATCAGCCTGTACAAGCGATGGCCGGAAGTTTGGATTTGACCGATCATCTCTAAGATATCTGATTCCTCTAAGACATGATATTCTGACAAAATTAGCTCGGAAAAACCCATAATTGCATTCAAAGGAGTCCGCAATTCGTGGGGGAGCGACATACTAATGTTGGTGCGCAATTCGTCTAGAGTTTTTTGAGATTGCCTGCTAATTGTTTTCTGTTTTTCAAGTCTAATAGCAATTGCTTTGAGCAGTTCTTGCGGCGTACAAGGCTTAGTAATGTAATCGTCTGCTCCCAGTTCCATGCCCGTGCGAACGTCACTTTTATCGGCTTTTGCTGTGAGAAAAATAAACGGAATTGTGGCAGTCAGAGGTTCGGATCGCAAAGCTTTGAGGACGCCGTGACCGTCAACTTCCGGCATCATCATGTCGCACAATATTAAATCTGGGATTTGTTCGATCGCCAGTTTGATGCCGGCGTTGCCGTTAATTGCTCCAATTCCTTCAAAATTCTCGGCTTCGAGCAACTCTAAAATATTTTCTCTAATCGATTCTTCGTCTTCAATTACCAAAATCTTTGCCACGGTTATTGCTCCTTTTAGTTAGTAGTTTGTTTAAAAAACCTGCGTTCAGACAGTTGACAAATTTGTTTATTTATGAACTTAATCGATCCTTAACTTGCGGATGTTTTTAGTTGATATAGCAACCGCCAAGACGCTGAGGACATTCTTAATAGCCCTTTGCCTATGCGGTCGATTGCTTTTTCCTTCTGTCTTAGATAACTAAAGCCTTCTTCTTCCTTCTTGGTGACCTCGGTTATATCCGTTACACCCGAAGAAAGCAAATCTGTTGCTGAACTTCCTTCTGCCTTCTGCTATAATTCAGTTGTTATATGCTAGCGCAAATTAAAGGCAAGGTAATAGTGAAAGTTGTGCCTTTTCCTTCTTGAGTATCGATCGCGAGTTGGCCACCGTGAAGCTCCACAGCCCTTTTCACAATTGCTAAACCAAGACCTGTTCCCGAAATAGTGCCGACATTGGTAGCTCGGTAAAAAGTTTCTAAGATCCGCTCTAGATCGGCTTGAGGAATCCCGATCCCCTGGTCTTGAACTTGGAAAACAGCTTCTTTGTTTTGACACTTGAGATGCAAGCAAACTGTACTGGCGACGGGAGAATATTTGAGGGCATTGGAGAGGACATTTCCCAATATTTGCTGCAGGAGTTTTTCATCCATTTGAGCGTCGCAGTTGCCACCTTCATGTTGAAAGTTGATCGGGTGTTGGTTGCTGTCGTTGAGCTGCTGCTCTTCTACCAGTTGACGGCAAAATTTTTCGAGGTTTAAAGAAATCGGTTGAAACTGCAAGGTATTTGCTTCGATTTTGCCAATTACGAGGATATCTTCTAATAACTCTGTCATGCGTTTAATGGCTAATTGAATCCGCACAAAATGAGTAGCTTTTTTATCTTGTGACCACTGAAAACTGTAATCTTGCAGCAATCCAGCCGAAAATTGGATGGTTGTCAAGGGGGTGCGGAACTCGTGGGAAACCATTGTGACAAATTTAGCTCGCAGTTCTGAAAGTTCCTTTTCTCGTGCGAGTGCTTTGAGAATTTCGGCTTCTGCTCGTTTGCGATCGCTAATGTCACGGGCTTCAGCAATCAGGAGCAAAACTTGTCCTGTCTCATTTTTAACAGGTTTCAGTGAGAAATCAACAGTCACTATTTGGCCACTTTTGGCTAACAAGTCGATTTCGCTGCGGAAAAACTCGCCACGACTTGCTTTGCCGATCGCGCATTGCAATTGTTCGCAAACCTGTTGCGACTGACCCCAAATCGCCATTTCCCAAATCGGCAGACCCACAATATCCTCCGATCGCAATCCGGCAAAATCGAGGGCTGTCTCGTTCACTTCTAGCACGATTCCTTCGGGAGTCAGCAGCTTTGTTAGCTGAAACGAAGAGTCAAAAATCGCCCGAAAACGCCGCTCGCTTTCTCGCAGCATTTGAAATGTTTGAGATCGTTCGATCGCGTAGCGGATCGTCCGCACTAATAATTGAGTAGTAATTTGACCTTTAACAATGTAATCTTGAGCTCCCAAGCGAACTGATTCAAGTGCGATCGCCTCATCGTCCCAGCCTGTCATTACCACCATTGCTGTATCCGGGGCAACTTCTCGCAGGCGAGTTAAGGTTTCCAAACCGCGGCTGTCCGGCAAAGAAAGATCGAGCAAAACTACATCAAAGGGTTGTTTACACAGTTGTGCGATCGCCTCATGCAGGAACTCAACAGACACCAGTTCCCACTGGACGCCCACAGATACTTCTAACAGTTCTGCAAGCAAATCAGCATCAGCAGGATTGTCTTCTACTAACAGAATCTTAATCCACATAGCTTATACCTTTTTGACTGTAAAATTTTCTCTCTACCCATCTCAGGTTAAACTTTTTTGCTTTCCCTTGCCATTTTTAACTTGAAAATTATTATTTGGGAACTGTCACCACCACCGGCCACCAATCCTCAATCCATTTTACCAGCTTAGCGACTTGACTAAAATCGACAGGCTTAGGAATGCAGCACCGGGCTAACAGGGCATAAGACTTGAGAATCTCTTCATCCGCTGCTGAGGTTGTCATAATTACCGCCGGAATCATTTTTAACTTGGGTGATGAGTTAATTTCTCGCAACAATTCTCAACAACTTTTTTTAGGTAAATTCAAGTCAAGCAGAATTAAATCGGGAGGGGCTAAGTTCACATACAAACCTTATTGATTTAAAAAATTAATTGCTCGCACCCCATCTTCCATTATTGTGCAACTGGTTAAAAAATTTGCTTGACGCCACACTTTCTAAAGCCAAGTCATACCTTTTGAGATTTAAGATTTAAGACTTCGGCATGAGGGCTCAGTCGAAGGATTTTAGATTGGGAAATGAGTGATCGCAACCAGGGTTGGGATCGCGGGCATACAACAGTGGCATTTTTTTTTACTGGTATCAGCATCGCTGGGCGGATATTTCATCGGCAGAATGTCAAGACCTTTAAAAAATTTTATATCGCCGGTCGGCAAAGTATCTCTTCGTTTAATTTAAAGGAAGTTGGACGACTGCCAGCCAGAATTCCTCAATTAACCTGATTACTTTAGTAAATTGTAGGAAATCTACTGGCTTGGTAATATAACAGTTGGCGTGCAGCGAGTAGGACTTGATAATGTCCTCTTGGGCGGCTGAAGTGCTGAGAATCACTACTGGAATTAGTTTTAAACTTTGGTCTGTTTTAATTTCTGTTAGCACTTCTACGCCACTTTTTTTGGGCAAATTCAAATCAAGCAAAATTAAGTCGGGACGGGGTACCCTGAGATAGGGTTCTTTTCTGCGCAAAAACTTCATTGCTTCGACTCCATCTTCGACAAAATGCAAGTTATTCAATATTTTACCCTGGCCGAGAGCTTCTATTGCCAAATCGGCATCGCTGGGAGAATCCTCAATCAGCAGAATCTCTATGGGTTTAACACTGCTTCGATCGCTCATAACCGGGGTATCCTTATTGATTATAAAAAAAAATTGAATTTTTAGTCTTCAGGTACTAATTATAGGAATAGTGAAGTAAAAAGTCGCTCCTTTTCCCTCCTGAGATTCCACCCAGATGCGCCCGCCGTGGCGTTCAACAATTCGCTTGCACATCGCCAAACCTATGCCTGTACCGGAATATTCGCGGCGGGAGTGCAGGCGCCCAAAAATGATAAAAATGCGATCGGCATACTGCGGATCGATGCCAATGCCGTTATCGCGGACGCTAAACAGCCATTCGCTCTCTTGCCTACCAGCAGCGATATGAATCAACGGGGTATCTTGACGGCAAAATTTGATACCGTTGGCGATCAAATTTTGGAATAATTGCACCAGTTGAAATTCATCCGCCATCACGGTTGGCATCGCGTCCCAAGTGATGACCGCTTTCTTTTCTGCGATCGCAATTTGCAAATTAGACAAACTTTGCTTCACAGCAGCGTTGCAGTCCGCTTCCTCAAACTCCTGACCACTCGTTCCCAGGCGCGAATACGCCAACAAATCGTTAATTAACTGCTGCATTCTGGTAGCGCCATCGACAATATAATTAATATATTTATTTGCGCGATCGTCCAAATTTCCTTGATAGCGCTGGGCCAGCAATTGAGTGTAACTGGTAACGGCTCGCAGCGGTTCTTGCAAATCGTGGGAAGCCACATAAGCAAATTGTTCTAATTCCTCGTTGGAACGCTTCAAATCTTCTGTAAGTTGCAGCATTTGCTGCTCGGCTTCTTTGCGGCTTGTAATGTTGTAAACCAAGGCGCAACAAGACAGCAGATTACCCTGGGAGTCCATGACTGGACTGGTAGACATATCAGTCCAAATGTCTTTGCCGTCCTTGGTTTTGAATTTAAATTCGTGTTGTTCACCAATACCTTGCTTGCGCAGCTCGAAATTATCAATAGCTTGTGGTTTTTCCTGTTCGTCCATGAAATCAAAAAGCGACCGCCCGAACATTTCTAATTCAGTATAGCCGAGCATTCGCGCCATTGCGTGGTTCACGTAAGTCGTGAGGGAATTGCTGTCAATTACCCAAATACCTTCTTCTGCTAATTCAACTATTTGTCTGTACTTAAATTCGCTTTCCTGCAACGCTCTTTCCGTTAGTTTGCGCTCGGTGATATCTTTCATAAAACAGTGGTTGCCGTTAAATATCCCTTGTTCGTCGCAAGCTTTTACCATTGTTACTTGCTTGTAAAAAAACGAGCCATTTTTCCGCACACCTCTAGTTTCAACTTCTACTTTACCAGAAAATACCATTTCCTGATAAGCTGAGAGCATCATCTCAACATCGCCCGGATGTACGGTGAGCTGCCATCTCATGCCGAGCATTTCTTCTGGTTCGTAACCGCATCTATGAGCGTAAGCTCGGTTAACATTCACGTAGCATCCCTCAATATCTAGCCGTGAAATGCCTTCCACAGTATTTTGCATGGCATTGGTGAGGTCGCGCACCTCTTTTTCAGCTTGTTTGCGATCGCTAATATCCTGAGCGATACCCAAAAAACCAGTGATATTTCCTTCAGGATTAAATAAGGCAGTCACCGACAATTGCACCGGAAACCGCGAACCATCTTTGCGAATGTAAGTCCATTCATTTTCGTCAGCTATTCCCCGGCGCGGCAAAGCAACCAAAACTTCCATTCCCGGATCTATTTTTACTCCCAATTCTTGAGAAAGAATTTCAGCTCTTTTACCGAACTCCACAGGATCGTGAATTATTGCTAGCGTGACTTTCCCCACCACTTCTTCGGGGGAATAGCCTAAAAGTTTCTGTGCTGCGCGATTAAATGTTTTAATTGTACCGTCGGGCTCTGTAGAAATAATTGTGTAGTGAGCGCTGTTAAGAATTGCATTTTGCAGTTGCGTCAATTCCAACAAAGTAATCGCAATTCTTTGTCTGTAGGCTATTTCTTCTGGCAATGAGTGGTGAGAAATTTCGATTTGAGCAATGCGCTCAGCAACTCGATGTTCCAGAGTTTCATGGAGCAGTCGATTTTCTGCTTCTACCTGCTTGCGTTCTGTAATATCAGTAATCGTACCAACATAACTTTTAACCTCCCCATTTTCTCCGATTATACCGACAGCTTGACCGAATACCCAACTGATTTTAGCGTGATTAATGCCTTGAAAGCGGTACTCACATTTAAACGGCAATTTCTCCTGCGCGGCGCTATACCATTCAGCAAAAACCCGCTGGCGGTCCTCTGGATGAATGGCTTGCAACCACCCTTTACCCAAAGCTCGATCGCAGGCTATTCCCGAAATTTGACACCAGCGCTCGTTGACATACAAGCAGTCTCCTAAAGCGTCTGCATAAAATATTCCTACCGGCGAAGCTTCAGTTAAAGTTTGATAGCAAGCTTCTGTTTTTCGGCGTTCAATGATTTCTTTTTGCAGTATTCGAGCGAGCATCTCTAACTGAGTTGGAGTGACGAGAGTTAATGCTTGGGGAACTAAAGGAATTAATGAAAAAGCTGTGTAAGCAGAAATCGCGGCGGTAATAATTTTCAGACTGCCAGAAACCCAATAAACAGGATGCCAAAGCGTCCAAATTTCCATTAGATGAGTAGTGCCACAGGAGATAATAAAGGCTGCGAACAGCCAAAAGACGTTGCGAAAGGGCAAGTCTTTTCCCTGAGTGATAATATAAATTAGGGATAGCGGTATTGAATAGTAAGCCAGGGCAATTATAAAGTCTGACACTATGTGGAGCGCGACTAACTCTCGCTGCCAAAGGTAACAGTGGCCGTGAGGAATATAATTTCCGGTGAATAACAGCTTATTTAAAAAGTTCCAAATCATAAATAGAATTGGGAATGTGGAAGGGGTAATGGGAAATTTAACCCAATAACTTATAACTTATCTCAAATTTCTGAAATATACAGTGCTGGACGCACGGGGGGCTACAAACCAGGTTTCTTCGTAGATGCCTCGTTGGCAAAACCGGGTTTCCTCAGAAAGCGTGCGTCTAGGACTAATACCATTTTAGATTTGAGATTTTAGATTAAATAATTGGGAATCACTGATTATGTATGGATTTGGAGCTTGTCTACAGTTGCATTCTTTTTTAAACTTGTATAATCGTATAAAAAATGGGGCGAGCCAGAAGCCCGCCCCACCAAAATTATGCTGGTGCTATTAACCCAACAGCGCCTGAGCCTTAGCTACCACATTCTCAACGGTGTAGCCAAACTTTTCTAAAGCAACTGGGCCCGGTGCAGAAGCGCCGAATCGGTCGATGCTGATGCTGTCGCCTTCGGAGCCCAAATAACGTCCCCAGCCGAAGCTAGCAGCCGCTTCAACGGCCAACCGCTTAGTAACAGCTTTCGGCAGTACAGATTCGCGGTAAGCGGCATCTTGTAAGTCGAACAATTCCCAGCAAGGCATCGAAACTACCCGCACTTTATTGCCTGCGGCGCGCAATTTTTCAGCGGCATCAACGCAGAGGTATGTTTCGCCGCCGGTGCCGATTAAAATGATGTCGGGAGTGCCGCCGTCGTCAGACAAAATGTAAGCGCCTTTGGCCGTTCCTTCGATCGAACTTCCAGCCAAGTTAGGCAGATTTTGGCGCGACAGAGCCATTAAAGTTGGGCGGGTGCGGCTTTCAACTGCCACTTTGTAAGCGCCGGATGTTTCATTACCATCCGCAGGGCGCATTACCAACAAATCGGGAATTACGCGCAGAGAAGCGAGAGTTTCCACGGGTTGGTGAGTGGGGCCATCTTCGCCCAAGGCTACGGAGTCGTGAGTCATTACATAAATAACTCCAGCTTCCGAGAGTGCAGAGAGGCGAATTGCTCCCCGCATATAGTCAGCAAACACCAAGAACGTTGCGCAGTAAGGAATTAAACCGCCGTGCAGTACCATACCGTTGGCGATCGCGCCCATGCCGTGTTCCCGCACACCAAAGCGCAGGTTACGTCCTTCGTATTGACCTTTTTGGAAGTCTTTTTCACCCTTGAGCAAAGTCATGTTAGAAGATGCCAAGTCAGCGGAACCGCCGATCAATTCAGGTAAGACACCTGCCAAAGCATTCAAACATTTTCCAGAATGATTCCGAGTCGAATCTGCCTTATCTTCCGGGTTGTATGTCGGCAAAACTTGATCCCAACCTTCGGGAAGTTTGCCAGCAACCGTGCGCTCGTATTCTGCTGCTTCTGCAGGATATGCTGCTTTATAAGCATCAAAAGCTTTCTGCCATTCTTGCTCAGATTGAGCGCCACGTTCGACTGCTTTGCGGAAGTGTGACAAAGCATCATCAGGAATCTCAAACGGTGCGTGTTCCCATTTCAAGAAATCGCGAGTGGCTTTCACTTCATCGCCACCCAAAGCAGCACCGTGAGCGCTGTAAGAATTGCGCTTGTTGGGAGAACCGTAACCAATGATGGTGCGGACTTTAATCATGGACGGTTTGTCCGTGACTTTTTTGGCTTCTTCAATAGCTTTGTGAACTGCTTCTAGGTTAGTATCTTCGTCTAGAGCGGTATTGTCTACTGTAATAACGTGCCAATTGTAAGCTTCAAAACGCTTGCCGACATCTTCAGTAAAGGCCAAGCTTGTGTCGCCTTCAATAGAAATGTGATTGTCATCGTACAAGGCAATTAATTTGCCGAGTCCGAGGTGTCCGGCCAAAGAACAAGCTTCGCCAGAAACACCTTCCATGTGGCAGCCGTCACCCAAAATTACATAGGTGTAGTGGTCAACAATTGTGTGGTCGGGCTTGTTATACTTAGCAGCGAGGTGAGCTTCTGCCATTGCCAAACCGACGGCATTAGCAATTCCTTGTCCCAGGGGGCCGGTGGTAACTTCTACGCCTTCGGTCATGAAGTTTTCGGGGTGTCCGGGGGTTCTGGATTCCCACTGGCGAAATTGCTTGATGTCGTCGAGGGTGACGCTATCGTAGCCTGTCAAGTACAGGAGGGCGTACTGTAGCATACAGCCGTGGCCGGCGGAGAGGACGAAGCGATCGCGATTAAACCACTTGGGGTTTTTGGGGTTGAACCGCATGAACCGATCCCACAGCACGAAGGCCATAGGGGCAGCGCCCATCGGCAGTCCCGGGTGTCCTGATTTTGCTTTTTCTACCGCATCGATGGCCAAAAAGCGGATAGAGTTGATGCAGAGTTCTTCGAGTGATTGAGTTGCAACAGCCATAATTCTGGTTTTTATATGTTAAGAGAGAGTGTGTGTGGTCGATTCTGACAGAGGTGCGATCAGCCGAGTTCGATCGCTCGCGTTTCTGCTGTTCAGTTTCTGTGGAACTGCCGTGAGGCTGCACTACATATCATCTCACCAGTTGCGATCGACAGACAACTTAATTTTTTAATGTTTCGGTCGCTTTGTGCAGTCGATCGCCATTTGCGCTCGGAGATATTTCTAGGGCGAGTGCGGCTCTGTGCGATCGGGCTACGAGAAGGTGTAATTTATTATTTGGCAAATTGGCTCTCAAAGCAGCCCTGTTATGATAGAGTTTGGTGTTTCTGACATCTTGCAGTTTTGTCACGAACTGGCAAGATGCCTCTTCAACAAAGAGAGAATTTTCTTGTCGGGCGTTGCTCCGACGCCGCCCGATCGCACGAGCGCCAGAATAGTGCAAGATGTCAGATATTTGTAATTTTAATCAGGCAATAACTAATGACTCTCAGTGAAGCCGAAGTCCGCAGTCAAAAAGTAGACGAACTGCGATCGCAAGGCATAGAACCGTATCCCAGTGAATCCTACGCGCGATCGCACACAGCCAAGCAAGTTCGCGAAATATTTAGTCAGCCGGGAAAAGAACTCCAAAACGGAGAAAGTGACCCCGAAGAAATTTCCCTGCGATTAGCCGGCCGCATCACTTCCAAGCGAGACAGCGGCAAAATTGGTTTCATCGATTTAAAAGACGCCACAGACAAGATTCAACTCAAAATCGAGAAAGCAATAGTCACCGGCGAAGTCGGTTTGAGCTTTGAACAAATTAAAAAATTGCTCGATGTCGGCGATTTTGTCGGCGTCGAAGGTATCGGCTGCCGTACCCCCAGGGGAGAACTTTCTATTTTAGTGAGGGAATTAAAGCTTTTATCAAAAGCTACTATTCAATTTCCCGATTCTTATTATGGAATTAACGACCCCGAAGTTTGCCGCCGCCACCGCGAAATGGATTTGGCTAGCAACCAAGATGCTCTCAACCGTTTTATGCTGCGCAGCCGCATCGTTCAAAGCATCCGTTCTTATCTCTGGAAAGCCGATTTTTACGAAATAGAAACGCCGACACTGCAAGCTATTTACGGCGGTGCTGCTGCTAAGCCATTCATTACTCACCACAATGCTTTGGAGGTGGATTTGTATTTGCGAGTTGCTCCAGAACTGTTCTTGAAAAGAGCAATATGCGGCGGCTTCGAGCGAGTTTTTGAACTAGGAAAAGCCTTTAGAAATGAGGGAATTGATAGCACCCACAATCCAGAGTTTACCTCTCTAGAAGTTTACCAAGCTTATGCTGATGTTTTCGACATTTTAACAGTTGTCGAAGACGTGATATGTTTCGCAGCGGCCGCGGTATTTGGGGATGTCAAAGAAATTGAAAATCAGGGGGAAACGATTAGTTTAGAACGCAAGTTCGACTACAGCGAAAAGTATCCCGGTTTTAGCGGCAAACACTGGCAAGTAAAAACGATGGTAGAAGCTGTCAGAGACGAGTTTGGGCTGGATTTTGACAGTTTGGACTTGGAAAGTGCGATCGCCTCTGCAACCAAGCTAGAATTGCACCTGTCTAAGTTAGAACAACAGAGTTTAGGCTACGTGCTGTTTGCGGTTTTTGACAAATTAGTTGTTCCCAAACTAATTCAACCTACATTCATCATCGACTATCCCGTCGAAGTCAGTCCTTTAGCAAAAGGACATCGCAGCAAGCCCGGATTTGTAGAACGTTTCGAGCTCTTTATCAACGGTACAGAATACTCGAACGGCTTCTCAGAATTGAACGATCCGAAAGAGCAAAGAAAGCGGTTTGAGGAACAGTTGGCGCAGAAAAATGCCGGCGATGAGGAAGCGCATCCAATGGATGAAGACTTTATTCAAGCGCTATCTTTGGGAATGCCTAATTGTGCGGGAATGGGTATCGGCGTAGACAGATTGGTGATGCTTTTAACTAATACTCAAAGCATCCGCGATGCGGTGATGTTCCCGACAATGCGGCCGGTCAAAGATTGATGGGAGTAGCTTTTTGGCCGATGTGTAATAAGTACATGGGGATTTTTTAACCGCAGATATCAGCGGATTAATACAGATAAACGCAGATGGAATTTCATCTGCGTTTATCTGCCTTTATCTGCGGTTAAAAAAACCTTTTTGAGATCACCGCATAAATGAACCGACAACACCGTTCAAATCTTCAGCCAAAGGATTTCCCAAAGCCTTAAACTTCCACTCGCCGCCTTCTCGATAGACTTCTCCCATCAACATATTTAATTTTCCTTCATAAGAAGGGTCATTTGACAAGCGATAGCGAGCTATTTCTTTGCCGGCGGCGTCTACAGCTCTTACGAAAGCATTTTCTACCAGGCCAAAATGCTGTTTTCTCTCTTTCCCATCGTAAATATTAACTCCCAAAATTATTTTGTGGTATTGTGCTGGCAAAGAGCTCAGTTTCACTAATATTTGTTCGTCATCTCCATCTCCAGCCCCGGTGAGATTGTCGCCTGAGTGAACAACTGTTTTGTCCTTTGACTCCAAATGAGAGTAATAAATTACATCCTCTTTGTAGTTCTTTATTTTGCCATTTTCTCCCAGCAGCAGAGCGTAGGAATCTAAGTCAAAATTGGCACCGCTGCTGCGGCCGAAAAGACCTTTTTTAGCTTGTGCAACATCCCAGCCCAAAGCCATTGTCAGTCTGGACAAGTCGTATTCGCTTTTGCTGAGAACGATCGATTGTCCTTTTGTCAAGTTGATAGCCATAGTTTTGTGATTTTGTAAGGTTTATTGTGAAGTTGAATGATTGCCCTAAGTTAGCATTTTGTTTGCCTGGAAAAGCTGTTTCTAGGGTAAGAGATTTTTGATTCGTGCTGATTTTACCCAAGCCGGATATTCGGCTGTCAACAAATCGTATAATTCCTCATCGGCAATATGTTCCGGGTCTTCTAAACTGAAGAAATCTGCGTTGTCTAGGTAGCGATCGCCCATTTCGTCAAGCTGTTCTAAAAATGTAAAATCGCTCGCTACGGATCTTGCTAACCACCCGCGAACTCCCTGACTTTTGACATCTTTCTGCGACTTGCCGATCGCCATAAACTGCCAAAATATCGGCTCGTGGGACGACCATTGTAGCTGCTGCTTGCTTTCCGATTCGTCCGCAGTTTCTCCATCAGTTACAAACATCACGTAGACAGGTCGATCGGCTTTAATAGCTGCGTAGCGCCTGCTACCGCGACCATCAGGAAAATAGAACTTTCTAATTTCCTTCATCACTTTACCGTAGTAAGTACCTCCTTCTAAAGGATACTGTTGCAGTATATGGTGGATGAAGTTTGAGAAATTGTCGATCGACATTTCACCGGGATTGTGGGGGTTGACTCCAAACAGAAATATGTCGATCGATCCGTTGTCATCAAACCGACATCCCAAAGCCAAAATCTTCTCTGCCAAACGCTGAATTTTTCCTGAACGGTATAGGGAAGACATAGAAGCAGAAATATCGAGGCAAAGCGCTACTTGAGCATTGTGATTTGTTAGATTTGCTTTCTTGAGCGAGATATCGGCTTTCTTCGCGAGATTGAAAATGTGCGGCGCTTTCTCCTCAAGCTTTTTGTCTAATGCTATAGCTTTCTGACTTTTGGGGCTATCTTCAATAACTGGTAATTTAGGCAGTTCTACTGTACGTTTTGCTGGCTTTTCTTGCGGTTGAATCTCTGAATGATACTTGTCAACAAAACTCTGCAACCCTGCTTTATATCCTTGTCCTACAGCCTGAAATCTCCAAGCTGCATCTTTTTTATACAATCGTCCAAACTCGACTGCTGTTTCTTCAGAAAAACCTTCTGTTAAATCATAGCGCGCTAGTTCGCTGTCGGTGTCGCGATCGTACAATCGGATAAAAGCATTTCTAATTTGGCTGAAATTTTGATGTTTAGCTTGTGCGTCGTGAATCGTGACCACAAAAACCATTTCTTCAACAGCAGCCGTTACTTTTCCTAAGTCTACATAAATTGTCTCGTCATCCCCTTGAGTTTGACCAGTTTGATTATCTCCCGAATGGACGATCGCTCCGTCCGGCGACTGCGAGTTATTGTAAAATACAAAGTATCTTTCATCGGGGATTTTTCCGTCCGAACCTAATGCAAAAACAGAGGCATCGATATCGCAGCTTTGCGGGTTTGAGTCAGATAAATTTAGTTCACTTGCTATTTCCCACCCCAGGGCGATCGCAACTTTTGTTAAAGTTGGAGATGTTTTAGAAAGATTAAATCTTTCGCCCTTCTTTAATTGAATTCCCATCTGGTTTATCACCTCATGAGTCTGATTGTTTAAAATCGAGGGAAACATTCCTGCTTCCGAATTTCCCCTCGATTTAATTAGCTGGGAGCGATCGACCTTTTATCAGGCATACTTATCGACAAAGCTTTGCAAGCCGGAATTGTAGCCTTGTCCTACAGCTTGGAATCTCCACTCGCCGTCTTTCTTGTAAAGTCTGCCAAACTCTACCGCTGTCTCCCGAGAAAAATCCTCGTCCAAATCATACTTCGTTACCTCTGTGTTAGTAGTAGTGTCGTAAATCCTGATAAAAGCATTCCGCACTTGACCGAAGTTTTGCCTTCTCGATTCTGCTTCGTGGATAGTTACCACAAACACAATTTCTTGCACCCCCGGATCGACTTTGGCTAAATCGACTGTAACGGTTTCATCATCGCCAAATCCTTCTCCGGTTCTGCTATCTCCCAGATGTATTACAGCAGTGTCCGGCGACTCCTTGTTGTTGTAGAAAACAAAGTATTTTTCGCCGGGAATTTTGCCAGTAGCCCCCAACATAAACACGGAAGCATCTAAGTCAAACGCTGCGCCCGTGTCTGTAGCGTTGATATCCCATCCCAAACCAATCCCGGCATTTTTCAACCCGGGTGCTTCTTTAGATAGATTGATTCTCCCGCCTTTTTCCAAATTGATAGACATTCGCCCTCCTGCGTGCAAAATCTGTAATATTACTGATAACAATTATACAAACTGTCAGAGCAGCTTGACAAATTGCTGCTGATACTCGTTTTCGGTCAATCGATTTGAGATTTGAGATTTGGGATTTTAGATTGTAGAAGTGAGCCCACGGATAAATCCGGGGGCTTTGTACCTTGAATGCTTGCGGCTACAGCAGGTTGACAATTTGCTTTTGGTACTCATCTATCGATTTGAGATTTGAGATTTGGGATTTTAGATTGGATAATTGAAGAATTGACCCTGCGGATGAATCCGGGGGCTTGTACGCTGGATGCTTTTAGTTAAAGTAGCTTGACAAATTGCTGCTGGTACTCATCAATCGATTTTAGATTGGAGATTTTAGATTTTAGATTGGATAATTGAAGAATTGACCCTGCGGATGAATCCGGGGGCTTGTACGCTGGATGCTTTTGGTTAAAGTAGCTTGACAAATTGCTTTTGGTACTCATCTTCAGTCATCAGTTCGTGGGTATTTTCCACTCTGTCTAAAAACACGATTCCATCTAAATGGTCGTGTTCGTGTTGAAAAATTCGGGCTACAAAGTCTGTCAATTCTTGTCGGTGGAGTTTGCCGTCTCTACTGGTGTATTCTATCTCGATAGCCCTACTTCTCGGCACCAATCCCCGAATCCCCGGAATGCTCAAACAGCCTTCCCAGTCTTTGACTGTCTCTGTTGATGCAGCCACAATCCGGGGATTAATCATCGCTGTGGGTTCCATGTTGGGTGCTTGGGGATACCGCAAATTAGGACGGGATGCGACGATGAACAGGCGATCGGACTGAGCCACTTGAGGGGCGGCAATCCCCACTCCGTTTGCCTGCTGTACTGTACTGATTAAGCTGTCAATCAACTGTTGAATGCGATCGTCCTGAATATTCTCGACAACTTGCGACGGGCGGCGCAGTACAGGATTTCCTAATTGTGAGATTTGTAATATTTCTGCCATAGTTATTTGTTAGTGGTTATTTGTTAGTGGTTATTTGTTAGTGGTTAACTACTGACAAATAACCATTTTTTTCTTCCTTCTTCCTTCTTCCTTCTTCCTTCTTCCTTCTTCCTTCTTCCTTCTTCCTTCTTCCTTCTTCCTTCTTC
>NZ_JAUBQD010000142.1:0-2725 GCF_036701085.1 Microcoleus sp. Pol7_A1 | reverse complement strand
ACGATTAAGGTCTATGAAATTCAAATTCAAGCTGCTCAAGCCCAACATCAATTTCTAGAGGCCGTGCAGATTGCCCTGAAGATTGTGGAGGGTCTAGGAACCAGTCTTCCAGAGCAACCCAGTCAATTAGATATTGTAAAGGCATTCGGGGCGACTAAATCCATCTTGGCTGGAAGAAAACCTCTGGACTTAATGACTCTGCCTCAGATGAGAGATCCTAACAAGTTAGCAGTTGTACGGATTCTTGCCGCTGTTTCTGCTGCTGCCTTTGTTGTTACTCCAGCGCTGTTACCGTTTATTGTCCTCGAACAGGTCAATTTATCTGTTCTATATGGCAATAGTTCATTTTCTGCAATTGGTTATGCCTACTACGGACTGATACTTTGTGGCATGACAGGAGAGATTGACTTTGGCTATCAGTGTGCAAAACTAGCACTGAAGTTGCTCGAACATTTCAATGCCAAAGAACTGAAATCTAGAGTCTATGTCGGAATTTACTGTAGCGTGTGGCATTGGAAAGAGCCGCTCAAGAACAGCTTAGCGTTTCTCCGGGAAGGCTACGAAGTAGGATTGGAAACGGGAGATTTAGAATCGGCTGCCATTTGCGGATTTATTTACATCTCATACTGTTGGTTTATCGGTCGAGAACTAAGCGATCTCAGCCAAGAGAGCGCTGCTTTCCGAGAGCAACTCAGACTCCTCAACCAAGAAGGGCTTACCAGTCATTTGACTGTTTTTCAGCAAGCAATTTTGAATCTGGTAGGCAATTCTGCCGAACCTTGGCAACTGACTGGAGATGCCTTCGATCGCCAGGAAATCCTGCCAGTCCTGGAGCGATCGGACCATCTAACTGCGCTGTACTATTTCTATGCCACCGAACTGAATCTGTGTTACCTGTTTGGCAAGTTTGAGTTGGCGGTGGAAGCAGCAATTGCCGCCGAAAATTATATAGGTGGGGCTACAGGCTTATTCATCGTTCCGCTCTGCTACACTTATGATTCTCTAGCCCATCTAGCAATTTATGTTCGGGTTTCCGAGACACAACAGCAATGCATTCTGGATCGGGTGGCTAAAAACCAAGAAAAAATGAAAACTTGGGCTGACCACGATCCAGCCAATTACCTGCACAAATTTTATTTAGTAGAAGCCGAACGGTACCGAGTATTAGGGTACAAATCAGAAGCATTGGAATTCTACGATCGCGCGATCGCTGGAGCGACAGAAAACGAATATCTCCAAGAAGTTGCCCTAGCAAATGAATTAGCAGCAAAATTCTGTTTAGAGTGGGGAAAACCCCGCGTTGCTAGAGACTACATGCACGATGCTTACTATAGCTACGCCCACTGGGGAGCCGCAGCTAAGGTGAGGGAGCTAGAGCAATCCTATCCTGAACTCTTAGCATTAATTTTGCAATCGGATGAATTACAGCTCGCATCAGAAACAACGCTCCATGAAACGAATACCTTTACATCCCATACGATTAACAGATCGTCCAGTTCTAGCAGCCTTAACATATCTGCTGTATTAGATATAAAAACTGTTCTCAAAGCTTCCCAAACCCTCTCTAGCGAAATTCATCTAGAGCGATTACTCTCGACCCTGCTGCAAGTGGTCATTGAAAATGCCGGCGCGGACAAATCTGCCTTGTTATTGCTCAAAGGGAACAGATTAATCGTTGAAGCAACTAGCACAGTCGTTTGCTGCTCGACTGTGCTGCTATCAATTCCGCTTGAGGAAAGTCAGGAGCTTCCCATTACGCTAATCCAGAGGGTTAAACGTACCTTACAACCGTTAGTGATTAGTCATGCAATAACTCATTCTTCGCTGATGGCAGATCCTTACATCATCCGCCATCAGCCCAAGAGCCTGCTGTGTGCGCCGATTCTCCATCAGGGAAAACTGCTAGGCGTACTGTACCTGGAGAACAACCTTGCTATCGGCGCTTTTACCAGCGATCGCGTTGAAATCCTCAATCTCCTCTGTACCCAAGCAGCAATTTCCTTACAGAACGCCCGACTGTATCAGCAATCCCAGGAGTATGCCCAAAAACTAGAGTTTTATCTCAACGATCTCAAACAGATGCAACTGCAACTGGTACAGAATGAGAAGATGTCTGCTCTCGGCAATCTCGTCGCAGGGGTAGCCCACGAAATTAACAATCCCGTAGGCTTTATCGCCGGTAACTTGCAACCGGCTCAAGACTACGTAGGGGATTTGTTCAACTTGATCGAGCTCTATCAAGAAAAATTTCCCAATCCGGGAGTAGAAATTGAAGCAGAAATTGAAGATATAGACTTGGAGTATTTGCGAGAAGATTTGCCGAAATTGATTAGCTCAATGAACGAGGGAGTCGATCGCATCCGCAATATCAGTACGAGCTTAAGAACGTTTTCGAGGGCAGATAGCGATCGACCAGTTTCTTTCAATATTCACGACGGACTCGAAAGCACTCTGCTGATTCTCAAGCACCGTTTAAAAGCCAGCGAGTTCCGCCCTGCCATTGAAGTGGTGAAAGAGTATGGTAACTTGCCCCTAGTAAAATGCTTTCCCGGACAGTTGAACCAGGTATTTATGAATGTACTGGCCAATGCCATTGACGCTTTGGAGGAGTCAAATAAGGGGCGCAGTTTTAGTGAAATTAAAGCCCGACCCAATCAAATTACGATTCAAACTGCTCTGAGCGAATCCAACAATCAGGTTTTGATTCGGATTAAGGATAATGGAG
>NZ_JAUBQD010000038.1:46187-70801 GCF_036701085.1 Microcoleus sp. Pol7_A1 | reverse complement strand
AATATCTACCAAAATGGAATTATCGTGCAGTTCCGACTATTTAGCAGACGCTAATGTTATTAAATTTTCATTCCTAAATAGAACCTGTTCGTAGTTAGTAATTTAGTCCTCTTTATTAGCGCACATCAAAGCAAAAGCGAAGCTAAAATACTCCCGTTCGCAGTGAAAACTTCAGTCCTCTTTATTAGCGCACACAACCATTAAAGTCCTGCCTACAAACCTATACCAATTCGGAAAAGTACCCGAGCATCTGTAGGGACACGGCAATGTTGTATCCGGCGCGGGGAGTATGACACGGCATTGCCGTGCCCCTACTGTTCGCTTTGAGTTTTGATAATTGGTATAAGATTGAGGGTTGTAGCAAGACTTTTTTAAATTGGTATGATGAGAAAACTCTAATTTTAGACCATCAAACAGTCGTCAAAACTTGCTCTCTCAACTTGCCGATCAACTCATTAACCCCCCCCGTATTCAAACGGTAACTCAAAGGATGACCGATTAAATAAGCCGAACTTTCAAACAAAACATCAATTTCCACCAAACCATTTTCTCGCAAAGTTTTGCCAGTCGCAACCAAATCCACAATAGCCTCCGACATACCCGTAATCGGTCCCAACTCCACAGAACCGTAAAGAGGCACAATTTCCACCGGCAAATTCAAATTGTGAAAATATTCTCTGGCACAGTGTACGAACTTAGAAGCAACTCTACCGTGAGGAGGCAAATCCACCGTTCGTCGATAAGAACTAGAACCCTTCACCGCCACAGAAAGCCGACAATTGCCAAATTTTAAATCAATTAAATTGGCAACTTTCGGAGTTTTTTCCCGCAAAACATCATAACCAGCAATCCCCAAATCCGCTTGACCGTATTCCACATAAACCGGCACGTCGTGCGTCCTTACTAGCAAAGCTTTAGCAGTTCCGGTAGGGTCATAAATTTGAAGTTGTCGGTTAGAAGAATCGAGAAAAGCACTGAAGTCTAATCCAACCGATTTAAACAGCCGAATGCTATCTCCTAATAGTCCGCCTTTGGGAAGTGCAACAGTAATCATGTCAATTTTTAGAGTGTAAATTGCTCAATTTGGGAAGGGCGCGATCGCGGCACAAGCAGAAACAGCTTTTACCAAACTCAGAATAACACATAGAGTTCCTAGCGAAAAATAAATTTCGGGTATTGCTCGATCCTTTGTTTGGGTATATATTATATTTAGTCACTTGTTTAAATGGCGGTCAGCAGGGAAAAAAATCAAGAGTTTGACAGTCAAGAATTTGACGGATAATTTCACAGTGTAGACCCGGATTTCCTGAAAATTACAGTAGATGAAATCCTCTCAGGCGGCGGTCTAGAGGACGAGGAAATGGACTCTACACTAGCCGTACCTACTGCTAACCACGCCAGCATCCCCAGGGTCACAGGCTTGTCATCTTATGTGAAATGCAGTGTGTTCGATGACGCCGCCCGATCGAAGTTTGCAGAAAAACGTGGAACGCTGGGAGGCTGTTAATGTAAAATCCTTGCAGAGGCTGGTCGAGAGAACTGGACACTCGCGCGATGCCATTGTGTATCACGCCTTTGTGTATTCAACTCTAAAACTTAAAATTTAACGGGCGATCGCAAATAACTGACAGCTAAACTATGACCGAATTGACACTTGTTATTGGCAACAAAAATTATTCCTCTTGGTCGCTGCGTCCTTGGCTGGCGATGAAACAAGCTGGACTAAAATTTGCCGAGGTGAGAATCCCCTTAGGCTGGCCGACAACCCATAAGGAAATTCGGCGCTATTCTCCCTCGGGAAAAGTGCCAGTTTTAATCGACGGTGACCTAAAAGTGTGGGAATCTTTAGCAATTTGCGAATACGTTGCAGAACGCTTTGCTAATGATTTGTGGCCGGTCGATGTAGCGGAACGGGCGATCGCCCGTTCCATCTGCGCCGAAATGCACGCGGGGTTCCAAAATTTGCGCCAAAATATGCCGATGGACTGCCACAACCGCTATCCGGGAGAAGGGATGACTCCCGGTGTAGAAGCAGATATCGATCGCATCTTTGCCATTTGGCGCGAATGCCGCCAAAAATTCGGAACAGGCGGCAATATGCTGTTCGGAAAATTTACAGTTGTTGACGCTATGTTTGCCCCCGTTGTCCTGCGTTTTGTCACCTACGAAGTCAAATTAGATTCAGAAGCAAAAGCTTATGCTGATGCAATTTTGGCACTACCTGCAATCCAGGAATGGGTAGCAGCAGCTTGCAGCGAAACGGAAAGTATTCCACACATTAAAATCTAGGAAAAATCAGTTTACTTAACCTAAAATCTCAAATCTCAATTTTGAAATCAGGATGCGGATTCTTTTAGTTGATGATGAAGTTGAGTTGACTGACCCTTTGAGTCGAGTTTTAACCCGCGAAGGTTATACAGTTGATGTGGCATTTGACGGAGCAAGTGGCAGCAATTTAGCCATGCAGGGCAATTACGATTTGCTGATTTTGGATTGGATGCTGCCGACACAAACCGGACTGGCAATTTGCCAGAAGTTGCGATCGCAAGGACGGAGTACGCCAGTGCTATTTCTCACCGCCAAAGATACCGTAGACGATCGCGTACAAGGACTCGACGCCGGTGCAGACGACTATTTAGTTAAACCTTTTGAACTGCGAGAGCTCCTAGCCAGAGTCCGCGCATTACTGCGGCGGCCTCCTACTATTGATGCCGAGGTTGCTGTCGGGCGGCTGCAAGTTGCAGATTTACAGCTAGACTACGACAATCAATTAGCTTATCGGGGCGATCGCACAATTGACTTATCAGAAAAAGAATGTCAGTTGTTAGAATACTTAATGCGCCATCCAGGTCAATTGCTAACACATGAACAAATCCACCAGTATTTGTGGAATGAAGCAGAAAAACCCAGCAGCAATGTATTAGCAGCTCAAGTTCGCCTGCTGCGGCGCAAAATAGAAGCCCCGGGCGAATCTGTGCTAATTCACACAGTCTACGGCAGAGGCTATCGTTTTGGAGAAGCCAGCTAATAATAATAGAAATTGTACCCAACTCCTTTTTTTTACCCACTCGCGAAGCCGAAGCTCCTTCTGCCTTCTGCTATATTATTTGTTATCGGGAAAGTATGCACCCTAAACCAGCCTTTACGTATTTTGACAAACCAAAGTAATTACTGTCACTTCAGGGGGACAAAATAGCCTTCCCGGGGAATAAGTTCCCAAACCCCGATTCACGTACAGCAAATTACTTCCCACCTGATGCAAACCGCTAGCCCATTCCCAGTGAGTAACTACTCGATCGCAAGCCGACAGAAAAGGAATGAACTTTCGGATTGGTTGAGGAATCAAAAAGCCAATTTTTCTCACCCAAGCATACAAAGGTCCGATACCGGGAATAACGATTTGACCGCCGTGAGTGTGGCCAGACAACTGCAAATCAATCCGCCAATTTTGCAGCTTTTCAGCAGTATCAGGATTGTGAGACAATACAATCCGAGGAATCGCGGGATTTATTGATGCCATTACAGGTTTAGGCGCAAAATCGCCCGACCAAAAATCCGCTAACCCAACTAAAGCTAATTCTGACCCGAAAGGATAGATTGCTTCGTTGTACAAAACCCGAATGCCGACGCTATTTAAAGCATTAGCAACCTCTCTTTTTGACCCCGGCCAATAGTGGTCGTGATTGCCCAAAACCGCGTAAATTCCCACTCGACTTTGCAAGCTTTTCAATCGGTGCACTAAGGCGTAAATAGGTGCGGGGTCGTAGGTAATAAAGTCACCGGTTAAAAAAATCATGTCTGGTTCAGCTTCATTGGCCGCAGCAATCGCCTCTTCTAGCAACCATTCCGACAGCCGCACCCCGTCATAGTGAAAGTCAGTAAGCTGTACAATTTTAGTACCGGATAGATTTGCTGGGAGATTGGCGATCGGTATTTTTAAATACTCTACTCGCAGTTTCCCAGTTAATAACCTGTGCATAAATCTAAGGTTTATGGATGACAGAGCGCAACCTCTAGCTTAGCAAATAAATAGGCAAGACTGCCATACTAGATATTCTTCTCTTTTCCTTCCGTCATCTGACTAATAAATACTAATTGCTGACTAATAAACACTAATTTCTGACTGATGACTAATGGCTAAAGTCGTGGAGGCAAAAACCCAAACAATTCCCTCCACAAAATTAAACCCCCATGCCAATTTTAATTGAGAATTACTCGCATAATAGCGCCTGGTACTAGAACTTAATTGAATTAGTCTGACCTGCGAGGCAAGAATATATTGCTAATGCACTCTTTTCAATTGAAGCTCGCGAGTATTTATTAGATTAGCTTTTAAATTAATACTTCGGACAGTTTTTAAGCAGCCAGAGTACCATAGGACAGGAGTTCAGGAAAGTTAGGATAATTTAAAATCAAATCCGGTCTAAATCTAACTTATAAATAAAGGTAGAAAGCAGATGTCGATTGAGTTGCAGACCTTTATAATAACAGATCTAAAACACAAATAGCTGACTTGATAAGTGACAATTATAAGCCTGATATTTGGCTAAGTTAAGGGAAGTTAAACTGGCATCAAAATGAAAATTAAGCCGTTGGGGATGAGGAGATTGGCAATCATATAAACCCGTAAATTGTTTGGGATCACGGAAAATAAATTCAATTTGAAAACGCGCCCGATCGTATTCAATAATTTGCTCAGAATAGAGATTAATATCAGTGTTAAATAATAAAGCATTTTTGATTTTATCGTTGGCTTGAACCTCAGAAATACAAGCTTTCGCAAATTTGGCAATTTAAACAACAACTCGCCTTCCACTAATGTATAAAGTGAAACGCCCGGTTTTATTTCTTTAACAAAATTCAGGCGACTCAAATCCTGGCAGTCAAATTTACCATCATATTTACGAGGTGCGCCCAGTTTCTTTTGTTCACCTGTATAGAGATAACGGAGGTCAGCATCAACTCTTAATTTGTCAATTAAATCTAAATTTAACTACCGTACAGTCTCCCAGAATTTTGAAAAGTAATAATAGCCATCAGCCACTAAATAACGGACAGAGTTTGGCAAAAAAAACGAGTATTTTTTAAATATTTGGCATAGCAGTCAAGTCTTGTTATATCAGGATTAGAGGTGTCAGTTACCTGTTTTTTGCGCTGATTTTTGACCAGCTTTTTCTTTGTATGTGTTCGGTTTTTTTCGGTAGTTCTGTTTGAGGACGGGAGGGAGTTGGTTGCACACTTAAACTAATTAATAAATGAGTATATACTTCGACAATAAAAATTACAGAATTTTCCAGTCCCTGTTGGGCTTTGCCAGCTATGCTATTATAAAAATAAGCTTTTTCATCATTTTTTTTCAGTTTTTATTAAAAAAGAACAATCAATGACGACAATAATTGTCTGCTCAGAATTCAAAGCAAGTTCCGTGAAAATATTGATAAAGGTGAGATCTTAGGTTTTAACACACTCATCACGCCCAATAAGCAGTCAAGTAAGGCTCACCAAGAGGAAATCGGAACAATCATCAAAAAAACACAGGTCATCGCCACAATCGGCGTTAATTAGAGACTTAAACCCTGTGATAAGGGGATGGACTTCTTTCTATACAAACTCTGACGCTAAAAACGTTGGAGAACTTCAAAAACAAGATCACCTCACATACCTGAAACTTCGACGTTGGGCAAAACTCCGTTGTGGAAATATCAATGCAGGACACCTACTGTATTGGCACTCCATTGGCGGTAATAACTGGGTATTCACAACCAGAAAAGAGGGAGCGAACCCCCTTCGGTTACTAAAGCATAGAGAATTAGAGTGTAGCAGCACCGACTATGTGAAAGTTAAAGGGGATAAAAGTCTCTACGACGGAGACCTAGTTTATTGGAGTTCAAGAATGGGGAAAAATCCTGATTTGCCGAGTTCGGTATCAAAACTCCTGAAATGGCAGAAAGGGAAATGCCCTCATTGCGAACTTATTTTCAGAAACGAAGATGTAACGGAAGTTGACCATATCGTCCCCAGAGCCATTGGAGGTAAGGATGAGTACAAAAATCTTCAACTATTGCATCGGTATTGTCACGATGTTAAAACTAAAACCGACTTGGAATCAATCAGGAAACATAACCTGGAACTCGTATCTTCAGGAAAGAAATCTCAAGCAAGTCGGAAAGAAGGGGAAGCCCTCAAATGACAAGAGTACACCCGAGTAGCTGTGTGCGGTTAAAGTCGCAAGCACGGTTCCGAATCGGAGGGAGAAGATGGTAATACCTTCTCTCGACTCTACCTCATTGGGAAAAAATAATATTCTCCCACAGCCCCACAGTCCCCCTCTCCTCCCCCAATCTCCCACCAATTCCTAAAAATTCACAATTTTTTACACAACACTCAAAACCCCAGCAAAATCACCCGCAACAGCCGAAAGCTAACATCACTTTGCCCTCCGCTGACCCAACTTGGCCGAACTCACTCTCCCGTTTACCTCATCCACTAGCGCCTTTGTTCCCGTTCAAGTTACCCGCACAAGCCATCAACTGCCTGTATCCTAGCCCCAAAGCCAAAAGCCCAGATTGTTTGAGAAGTTAATTTTTGTTTTATTTTTGTTTTATTTTTGTACCTCTTTATATTAAAAAAGTATCGTAAAATTAATTAAAAATCTAAAAACATTATAAAAATAGATTTTTAGTTCAAAAAACCCGTTAAGATTCCCAAAAGTGCAAAATAAACAAATTTACTAGCATTTTCATTTAGACGCCCCCTTTCTTTTCCTCGCAAGTTAGCTAATAATGCTTTCAACGAGGTGACTTAGGGCAGGCTCGAAAATTGGCCTACCCCAAAGACGGATACAAGCCCCAAACAAAAGTCGTCGAGAGCGAAAAATTTTAGACATTAGGGAGAAGCCCCAGATTCATCTGTGGAGTCAATCTAAAATCTGAAATCTCAAATCGACTGACAGTAAGGGCATTGCAGTTGGGCTATTGCAACGTCGGCTAGTGCAATTGAGCTATTGCAGTTGGGCGATCGAAAAAAAGCATCAAACCCCAGCCCTCATAGTTTTGATAGAAACCTATAGGAGAACAAAGAGTGAAACTCGCAGTTTACGGAAAAGGTGGAATTGGTAAATCGACAACAAGCTGCAACATCTCCGTTGCCCTAGCCAAGCGCGGCAAAAAAGTTTTGCAAATCGGTTGCGATCCAAAGCACGACAGCACATTTACCCTCACTGGCTTCTTGATCCCGACAATTATTGACACCCTTCAGGAAAAGGACTATCACTACGAAGACGTTTGGCCCGAAGATGTCATTTACAAAGGCTATGGCGGCGTTGACTGCGTAGAAGCAGGTGGCCCTCCCGCAGGAGCTGGCTGCGGCGGCTATGTAGTCGGCGAAACAGTCAAACTGCTCAAAGAACTAAATGCCTTCGACGAATACGACATCATCCTGTTCGACGTGCTCGGCGACGTAGTGTGCGGCGGTTTTGCAGCCCCCTTGAACTACGCCGACTACTGCATGATTGTTACCGACAACGGGTTCGACGCTTTATTTGCAGCCAACCGCATCGCCGCCTCAGTCCGCGAAAAAGCCCGCACTCACCCGTTGCGACTCGCCGGTTTAATTGGCAACCGCACCTCAAAGCGCGACTTGATCGACAAGTACATTGACTCTGTACCGATGCCGGTGCTGGAAGTGCTGCCCTTGATTGAAGACATCCGCGTTTCTCGCGTCAAAGGCAAAACATTGTTTGAGATGGCCGAGAGCGATCCTTCCCTCAACTACGTGTGCGATTACTACCTCAACATCGCCGACCAGATTTTGGCAATGCCCGAAGGAGTAGTGCCCAACGACACGCCCGATCGCGAATTATTCTCGCTGCTATCAGATTTTTACCTAAATCCAGTGCAACCAGTGGTCAAGAAGGAGGAAGATGAGCTAGACCTGATGATGGTTTAATAGGTCTAGCGATCAGGATGAGGATAAAGAGGTTATGGCTTTTTTTGATACTTTTTCAGTTGCTCTCAAACAGAAGTGGTTGGACTACTACCAGGTTAATCGGGCTTGGCTGCTCCTGCACATGACGGCTGAGAACACGGTCGCCACACCCGACGGCGGGAAAAGGCCTGTTTCTTACCTCATCCTGGGAATTGCGGCTGCCCTGGAGCCGGAACTCCAGCAATTAATGCTGCCCTTCTCAAAACTGAAGGCGGATGCAGACAGCCTGATCGAAGTGTTGGGGCTAAATTTTGACCCGGACATCGCCCTGGGTATGCCCTCAAGTACGGCGCAACAAACGGCCACCCAAACTCCAACAACTGCTGCACCCGCAGCGACTCAAACAGCAACTGCTGCACCCGCAGCGACTCAAACAGCAACTGCTGCACCCGCAGCGGCTCAAACAGCAACTGCTGCACCCGCAGCGGCTCAAACAGCAACTGCTGCGCCCGCAGCGGCTCAAACTGCAACTGCTGCGCCCGCAGCGACTCAAACAGTAACTGCTGCACCCGCAGCGGCTCAAACTGCAACTTCTGCACCCGCTGAAGCCCAATCTAATAAATTAGGCGGTGCGGGCTTAGCAGCAGCAGGAGTGGTCGCTGGAGTCGCCGGAGCGGCCGGTCTGGCTGCTGCTGCGTCAGCACTGAGCTCCGACGATGAATCCTTCGATGAGTTTGAGGAAGAAGCAGTCTCTGACTTCGACCTGGGCGATGACGAGGAAGAAGCAGTCTCCGACTTCGATCTGGGCGATGACGAGGAAGAAGCAGTCTCCGACTTCGACCTGGACGACGATGAGGAAGAAGCAGTCTCAGACTTCGACCTGGACGACGATGAGGAAGAAGCCTCGGCTTTGGACGGTCTCGACCTCGGCGACGATGAGGAAGACGCGGTATCTGACTTCGATATGGGTGACGATGAGGAAGACGTGGTATCTGACTTCGACCTCGGCGATGACGAGGAAGATGTCGTATCTGACTTCGACCTCGGCGACGACGATGAAGAAGAAGCCTTGGGTTTGGGCGGTCTCGACCTCGGCGATGACGATGAAGAAGAAGCCTCGGCTTTGGACGGTCTCGGCCTCGGCGATGACGATGAAGAAGAAGCCTCGGCTTTGGGCGGTCTCGACCTCGGCGATGACGATGAAGAAGCATCCTCACAATTTGGGACTTTGACCTCTGGGGATCTCGAAGCGGGGATATCCGATCCGTTTGGGGAAGAAGATGAAGATTTTGTTGCGGAAGAAATACCCGATCCGTTTGGGACAGCGACCTCAGATGACCTAGACATGGATCTGGGCGACTTGGACGAAGACGGTATTGACGATTTCTCTGTATCTGATGACGATGACCTCGACGATCTCGGACTTGACGATCTGGGGGAAGCAACTACCGGAGATCCTGACGAAGATGATTTAGATGCTTTAGGTCTCGGCGATTTGGATTCCGACGATGAGGATGAAGAAATTTCGGGCTTTTTGTCGGATTTTAAGTGAGGTTGTTGCGATCGCCCGCGTCTCTTCAGTCTTGAAGTTTCACGCTCTATTTGTGAGTTGTGAGTTGCGAGCTGTTAATTATTTAATTAGCTCAAACTCACAACTACCAAAAGGCTTTTTGGCTTAGCGAGTTGAAGAACACTAAATCCCTGCTGTGAGGGATTATATGCCCTCGCGCAGAATTTTGTAGCAAAAATTTTGGATGCTGTGGCTGCTGCGGAAATATTGAGTGGGCTGCATCTATTTTTCAGGCGAATTACGTCAAAACCAGGTATTTCTATTGTTCGCTGCTTCAGCGCGATCGCAAAAAACAGATTTTTTTTCGCTCCTGTGCCTGTTCGCGTTTGATAGAAAAAATAACCTATTTCTCTCGTCCGCGAGAGCAGCGAGGCGATCGCAAAATCCAGGTATTTCCTCGCTAGGCGAGCCTGTCCTGTTCGAGACTAAAAACAATTTAAAGGGAGAACATTTGAAATATGACTGCTATTACTACTAATGAACCGGAAGCTTTAAACTTTGAATGCGAAACAGGCAATTATCACACTTTTTGTCCGATTAGCTGCGTAGCTTGGCTTTATCAAAAAATTGAAGATAGCTTTTTCTTGGTCATCGGTACCAAGACTTGCGGCTATTTCTTGCAAAACGCAATGGGCGTGATGATTTTTGCTGAGCCTCGCTATGCGATGGCTGAGTTGGAAGAAGGCGATATTTCCGCTCAGTTAAACGACTATGATGAGTTGAAGCGGCTGTGCTTGCAAATTAAGCGCGATCGTAACCCCAGTGTAATTGTTTGGATCGGCACTTGCACCACCGAAATCATCAAAATGGACTTGGAAGGGTTAGCACCGAAGCTGGAAGCCGAAATTGGCATTCCCATCGTCACAGCCCGCGCTAACGGCTTGGATTACGCCTTTACTCAAGGAGAAGATACCGTTTTAGCAGCGATGGCTGCTAAGTGCCCTGAGAAAGCGCC
The DNA here is from genome assembly GCF_036701085.1 of Microcoleus sp. Pol7_A1. Classification (NCBI taxonomy): domain Bacteria; kingdom Bacillati; phylum Cyanobacteriota; class Cyanophyceae; order Oscillatoriales; family Microcoleaceae; genus Microcoleus; species Microcoleus sp. Pol7_A1. The sequence continues at coordinate 60,350 of NZ_JAUBQD010000038.1, read as the reverse complement.
GGTGATGGAATCTCAGAAACAAGAACGCAATGCTATCTCTCAACTGCTGAATTTCGGCAAGAAAAAAGAGGAAGTTGCAGCAGATGAATCGGAATATGTCAAGCACACACCGCTGGTACTTTTCGGTTCTTTGCCCGATCCGGTTGTCACTCAGCTAACCTTAGAATTGAAGAAACAAGGAATCAAAGTTTCCGGTTGGCTTCCTTCCAAGCGCTACACAGAATTGCCGGTATTGGAAGAAGGCTATTATGTATCGGGCATGAATCCGTTCTTGTCGCGTACTGCTTCTACGTTGATGCGCCGCCGCAAGTGTAAGCTAATTGGTGCGCCATTCCCGATCGGCCCTGACGGAACTCGCGCTTGGATTGAAAAGATTTGCTCAGTGTTGGGAATTGAACCAAAAGGTTTGGACGAACGGGAAGCGCAAATCTGGGCTGGTTTGGAAGATTATCTGCAAATAATTCGCGGCAAATCTGTCTTCTTTATGGGAGACAATTTGCTAGAGATTTCTTTAGCACGTTTCTTGATTCGCTGCGGCATGACTTGCCCGGAAATCGGCATTCCTTACATGGACAAGCGCTATCAAGCGGCCGAGTTGGCTTTGTTAGAAAAGACTTGTCACGAGATGGGAGTTCCTACTCCTCGGATTGTGGAGAAACCAGACAATTACAATCAGTTGCAGCGGATTTACGAGCAGAATATTGACTTGGTGATTACTGGTATGGCTCACGCTAATCCTTTGGAAGCGCGGGGAATTAATACTAAGTGGTCTGTTGAGTTTACTTTTGCTCAGATTCACGGCTTTGGTAATGCGCGGGATATTTTGGAGTTGGTGACTCGTCCGCTGCGCCGGAATAATTCGCTGAAGGATTTGGGTTGGGGTAATTTGGTGAAGAATGAAGCGAAGGTTTAATTTGTGAATTTCACCTGACTCTTAGCGAGGGTGGGCAATGCCCGCCCTTGTTTATTAGAATAGTACAAGCATCTGTAAAACTTCATGGGCAAGTTAGGAAAACTGGTAGAACAATTTTTAGCAAATCCACCAGAAGTGCGATTTGACGATGTGTGCTATATTCTAACAGCTTTGGGATTTGAAGAAAAGCGATCGAAAGGAAGTCACCATACTTTTGTCAATGCTGATGGATTAAATATTACAGTTCCTAAAAAAGGCGGTCAAAAGGTAAAAGGAATATATGTAAAGCAAATTGTTGCGCTATTGAAACTGGAGGAATGGAGCAATGAATCAGAAGATAGAAGTGAAGAATAAATCTTTAGAATATTACTTGAGCCTGAGATATGCTATAAGTTTTTACCCAGATCCAGAAGGAGGCTATACAGTCCTCATCAAAGACCTTCCAGGTTGTATGTCTGTAGGAGAAACTTTGTCAGAAGCAATGGAGAACATTGAGGAAGCTAGGGAATTGTGGATAGAGACTGCTTATGAGTGCGGACATGAGATTCCTTTACCTGCAACGGAGGTTGAGTATAGCGGAAGTCTATCTTTACAGATTCCTAAATCTCTACATTTGAGTTTAGCAGAAAAAGCGGAAAGGGAAGGAGTTAGTCTTGACCAGTACATTCTGGTTGTGTTAAGTAAAGCAGGCTAAAAGATAATCAGATAAGGACGATCGAGTTTGAGCGAGGCTTAAAGGGCGAGCAATCTTTTTTAGGAACCGCTGATGCAGGCAGATTGACGCAGATGAACGCGGATGAAGAGGGCGATCGTACTTTTCAATCAATCAATTTACAATTACGCCAAATTTTAATAACATTCTAGGCAAATAATCATCCAAATTCTTGATGTGTTCATCTGTTAACTCAATCAGGTTCAGTTCGTACTTCTGATATAGTTTTTGCTTCACTTCCTTACGCGCCACATACTCCGGGTTGTTCTCATATCCCCAGTATTCAATATACACTTTCCCCCCAGGAATATAAAAGTCACAGTAAGCTTCTTCCTCTATGGGTAGTCGGCGTTCATAGGCATGAACTAGCTCCGCCATATAGAGCCAATTATCAATCAAAACTTCTGCTTTAGACCGCACAAAATGACCGTCGGTTGTTCGATGCTGTGCACTCGCCCGAAACTTCTCGCGGAACCCTAGCTTTGTGTTTACTTCTGTTTTGCTCTGTTCTGAATTGTCACCTTTAAGACTCTCAATAGTCGCTAGAAAAACTTGATTTGTCAGTATAGATTCTGGCCAAAGCACATAAGGAGTGTTATCTTGAGGGTAGGTTTTTTGCACCGCCCCAAAACCTATTCCCCGCTTAGTGGCTACCCAGCCGTTGCGCTCTTTGTTTACCAATCCTAACTCCGCTAAAATCGGATTGACTTTGTGCTTTGATATTTCTAGTTTCTCGCTGATGCTGGTAGCGGACAGAAGTGAGGGGGAAGAGGATTGTTGGGGTTTAGGTTTGGGCGCTGACACGGGTTGAGCGTTGTTAGCTTTCCAATGTTCGTAGCATAATTTGTGACCGGGTTTTGAAACTGCTTGATTGCATCCTGCCGCCGTGCAGGTTTCTGCTGAAATGGCAGATAAAGCTTGATTTATGGCTGCTAGCTTGCGGAGCAAAGGATCTAAGGTCATATTAACAGCTTGATATCTATTCAAAAATAGTACCACTTTAATTTCTATGCAGTCAAGAATTAAAAACTGGCGATTTTCTGTGGGATAGCTTCACTAGCGCGCACTTTTCCCCAACTCTTCCAGAATCTCAGGCCACACACCCGTAACACGATCGCAGGTACGATCGCCTATAATCGAAACTAGCCCAACTCTCATCAGTTGAGAAACCGCCATGAGTCAAGACAAGGAAAAAATTAGCTATTCAGAGAAAACAGAACGTCTCAGAGTTATCGGTCAGTTTATCAAAACAGTGACACCGATGATTTGGACGATCGTAATTTTAGTAGTCATAATTCCCCTATTAGGTAACTTTCTAATTTCCCAGTCACTAACAAATACGGGAACCACAGCAGTTGTCGTCTCGCCGCCACACGATTTTAGCAAAGTCAACCAAGACATTAAAAATGCTATCCAACAATCCCATACAACAGCCGAAACTTTCGCATCTAAAGAATTGGACAAATGGGAAACCGAAGTAATTGCAAGGGTTGACAACAGTTTCCTCGATTGGTACTTCGATTACTTCAATCAAAAAAAGATGGAGTTTACCGTACCTTTTAATTTCGTGAAATCAGCCGTACTCAACAGGTTTGACATGACAGCAGCATCTCGTGCTGTTTCCGAAAAATTAACCGAAGACTTTCAAAGAGAATTTGCTAACCGCGTGTTGGTTCCCAAAAACGCTCAACTGCGATTTCAATTAATCACTCAAGATACTGCTAATTTGTACATATCAGAAGTTAGCAAGAACGTGAAAGTAGTTCAAAACAATTATAATATACCGCAAGTACAGTGGGACAAATATCTGAACGATATTGCCACCACAATTAGCGATAAAGGAAACGTCTCGAATTTATCATTAAAAGTATTAGTTGGGGGCAGCGGCTACTTAATTGCTAAACCCTTAATTTTGGGAGTAGCAGCTAAAGTGGGTAGTAAAGTTACCGCAAAAGTTGCCAGCAAAGCCGCCGCCAAGGTAGCCACAAAAACAGGCGGTACAGTTGCTAGTCAGTTGGGAGTCAGTTTAATTGACCCTATTGTCGGCATCGGGATTATCATTTGGGATTTGTGGGATTACAATCACACAGTCCAAGTAGAAAGACCGATTTTGCGGGAACACATTGTAGAATACTTGAAAGATGTCAAAAAGTCCCTGCTTACAAATCCTGAAAGCGGAATCATGGCAGCAATTTATCAGTTAGAAAGCGGTCTTCTCAAGTCACTTTAATCATTTGGCGTTGCTTAATACAGGTATAATTGAAGATTTCACAATTGCCCCAAGCCAAGTATGGTTGAGTTTGTAACTTCCGAAAGAAATAGGTTTATACCGTTAATTAGCAACGCCCAAAAAATATAAGATAGAGGAATAACTAGCAATACTTCGGACAGTTTTTAAGCAGCAAGAGTACCATAGGATAGGACTGACGGGAGGTTAGGGTGATTTAAAATCAAGTTAGGGTCTAAATCTAACTTGTTAATAAAGGTGTAAAGTAGATGCCTATTAAATTCTAGGCGTTTGTAAGAGGCCATTGAAAACACAAAGGGAGCCGGAGATAAATGACGATTATAAGCTTCATATTTTGCCAAATTTAAAGCAATGAGACTGGAGTTAAAATGAAAATCAAGCCGTTGACTACCACGACATTGGCAGTCGGATAAACCTGTAAATTGTTTGCCATCACGAAAAATGAACTCAATCTGGAAACGGGCCTGATAATACTCAAGTATTTGCTCGGCTGCTAAAGCAATATCGGTGCTAAACAATAAAATATTTTTGATTTTACCGTTGGGTTGAAGATCTGAAATCACAGCTAAACGTATTTCAGATTTTAAACAATAACTCCATACTACTAATGAATAAAGATTAACTTCTGGTCGAAGTTTCTTGACGAAAGTTAAATTCTTTAAATTATTGCAGTCAACCTTTCCATCATATTTGCGAGGAGCGCCTCGTTGACTTTTTTCACCTGTATAGAGGTAATTCAAGTTAGCATCAATCCTTAATTTGCTAATCAAATTTAAATCTGCATCCCGTACAGCATTCCAGAATTTTAAGCGGCAATAATAACCATCAGCTACCAAGTAACGGACAGAATCTGGCAACAAAGAACGAGTTTTTTTTAAATGTTGAACATAGTCGTCAACTCTTGTTATCTCAGGCGTTGAGCTTGATGGCTTCTTTTTTGAACTCAGTTTTTTTGAGTTTTTTTTCACCTTAGCAGTTAGGGGATTTTTCGGTAGTTCTGTGGTCGGACGCCAGGGAGTTTGTTGTACACTTAGGCTATAAGATAAATGAGTTTCAACTTCGACCACAGAAATTACAGAAATTTCTAATCCCTCTTCAGGTCTGCCAGCTACACCATTATAAAAACTAGCTTTTCCTGACGTTTTTTTGCCGCTTTTGGGGAGAAAAGAACAATCGATAACTGCAATAAGTGTTCGCTGATGGTCTAAGGCTTTATTGATAAATAATTTATTAAATTCGGGAAAATCAAAGCCTTTAAAAAAGTGGCGACGATAGGTCTTTTCACTCAAAGAACTATAACGGCCCAGATTGGTAAAATTAACTTTGCCATAAACAAGTAAAATGGTGGAAAATAAAATAACCATAAACTTCTTTTTGGCTTGACTAATCCCTGGCATTTGTTGTAAGATAGATTCAAGAATATTCATCAGGCATTTTTTAAAGTTCGTGTGTTTTTTGAGCTTAACCTAAAAAGTGCCTTTTTTGTATGTTTGGTTCACATTCTAGTGACTTTTGTAGCTCGGCTCGCAGAGCGTCCCTCTTCCCAAACTGTCCGAAGTATTGAACTAGAAGAGTTGCAAAATTTAATCACATATAAAAAAATCATAAAATGGAAGAAAGCGCAAGCTGTCAAACTCAGATTAAAAGGATTTAGTTATCGAAAAATAGAAAAACGATTAGAAGTTGCAACAAGTTTTGTTCCACAAACTCACATAAAATACTTAGCCGGACAATCGCGGAATTAAAGTTAAAATATCAAGGTTCAAAAAACTATTTAATGGCTAAACAGTTCTCTGCAACGCCTCCCGTCCCTATCTAAACCCGAAAACCAAAATATATCAGAACTCGAAAGATATTTGAGGTTAAATTAGGATTTAATATTTAAAGCCTGGTCAAGTTATTATCGAATCTTGAAAGCGGTTAATTAATTAACCTGGCAGAAAGCCAAGGGATAAAAATCCAACAGCGATAAGTTATTCACAAAAAACGCTATTTTTGGCGAAAAAGATGATCGAAGCAGAAGCCAAAAATAGCAGGAGGATAACTGGTACTGTATGCCTTAGATGAGTGTCAGTCCGTCGCCCAAATACTCCAAAGGAAATGATCGAGTCGGCAGTTGCGATCGCCCTCTTCGAGTAAAATCAAGTAAATTTGCAAGTATTGGTCGATCGACCCCCGTTGCTAGACTATATTTGGATTCAAGGTTTGCTATACTCCAGAAATAGACACATATTAACCTTTGGAAAATCAATAGGCCGGAGCTATGACATCCTATGCAACCTCTACAGCAAGAGCCGAGATGAGTGAGATCCGGCGCTTGAAAAATATACTGCCCCCAGAACTCCAAAGTTGGGTAACAGTAGAAAAAACAATAGAAGTTAATCCTACCCTGATCCGGAGCGAAGAAATAGGCAAAGACCAGGTAGAAATCCAAATAGACCTGATCCGCTGGGAACAGCTAGCAATGGATCAGCGCAACCTCCTATTTTGGCACGAAGTCGCCAGAATCCAAAACGACACCATCCCCAGAGATGGTTGGGAAATGGCAGCCCTCGCCATTGGTTTAGGCGGCGCCGTCGGTGAACTTTGGGTGCAAGACGGCTTGCTGTTAATACTGGCCCTATCCCTGTGCGGCGTCTCCGGCTGGAGACTTTACCAAAAAAACAACGGAGAGAAAAGTTTAAAAGAAGCAGTAGACGCCGACGAAAAAGCCCTCGCCCTGGCCACCCGCTTCGGCTACACACTCCCAAACGCCTACAAAAGCCTCGGCAGTGCCTTAAAAACCTTAATCGAGCAAACCTCCAAAAAACAGCAGCGGGCTAAATACGAAGCTCGTCTCCAAGCCCTCAAACGCAACGCAGCGAAAGCCAAAGCCAAAGTCAAACCCATCACCCGCGAAACTTCCCAGTCAGAAAACGTCTACAATTCTTAACCTCATCCCCCGACACTTGTTACGGGGGTTTTGCAGTTAACGGTTAACTGTTGACTTCTGTGTTAGCTGTTAACTGTTAACTGCGGTGGCTATCCGGTGCAAGACAGGCAAAAAAATTATTAACGACAAGATTAATCGGGCCTGAATCCACAAAAATCTTGATTCCGATGTCAAAGTTTGGCAGCGACTGCGTTCAAAAATCTTGGGGCCAAAACAGCGACTGGTAGACTCAAGTCTATTTTTCCCTTGGATATCACGCTCGGCGGGCGAGTTTTAAGGCGTTTTTGTAAAGTTTGTATAAAGCTAGCTTAAGAAGGAGCTGCTAGGACAGAATAAGCTAAAGACATCAGCTTGAAATTTGAAACCAGGACTTCATGGTCAGCCAAACCCCAGAGGCAGATTTTCGGGTTACGTACTTGGACGAGACTCCCTCAGTTCACATACCCGTGCGCTTGAGCGTACTTGAAGCGGTAAACTTCAAGACAACCTGCCAGCAACTTTTCTCTGGAAACACCGTTCCCAGCAAAATCGTCCTAGACTTCAGTCAGACAACATTCATCGACAGTAGCGGAATTGGTGCTTTAGTCAGCAATCTGAAATTTGCCAAACAGCGCGGCAGCGACTTGGTGCTCCGAAGCCTCAAGCCGCAGGTGATGGCAGTATTTGCTCTCACCAGCCTAGATCAAGTGCTGACTATCGAGCAGCCCTCTGCAACCTCAACTCCCACAGAGACCAACCCCTCGGACAATCACCTACCGATGACCCACCCCTCAGTGCAATCGTGGGTGAAGCGGCTGATAGATATCGTTGGGGCAATAGTCGGTTTGATGATTACAGGAATTTTGCTCGTACCCATAGCCGCAGCCATCACGATCAACGATCCAGGCCCGATATTTTTTGCTCAAACCCGCTGCGGCTGGATGGGCAGACAATTTCGGATTTGGAAATTTCGATCGATGTGTACCAACGCCGAAGCGATGAAAGACCAAATCAAAAACCAAGCTTCTGGCGCATTTTTCAAAAATGACAACGACCCGCGGATTACCAAAGTCGGGCGCATCTTGCGCAAAACCAGTCTCGACGAACTGCCGCAGTTTTGGAACGTGCTCAAAGGCGAAATGAGTCTAGTCGGCACTAGACCGCCTACCCCAGACGAAGTTGAGCGCTACGAAGTCCCTCAGTGGCAGCGTTTGGATGTCAAACCCGGGATGACCGGGGAATGGCAAGTCAACGGTCGCTCTCAAGTCCGCGATTTTGAAGATGTCATCCGTTTAGACTTAAAATACCAACAAAACTGGAGCCTGGTGTATGACCTCAAACTAATTGTTAAAACTGTAACAGTCCTGTTTAACAAAAATAGCGGCGCTGTCTAGGAACCCTCAACAACCCACCCCTGAACTTTCAGGTGCTGTTGGGGACGGGCGGCGGGAACTCGAACTTGATACTTAGTCAAGCAGACGATCGCTAGCGATAGCTACGTTAGCATTAAGTGTTAAAATTCACACGCCCAGAAAATGCGCAGCTAGTTGCCAGCTCTGCAATCAGAGCATTAATAATTAGCAATTTGCGACTTCGAGATCCTACTCGAACGATCCCAGCATGATTTTCGAGGACGAGAAGAACTCACCTGTGTTTAGAAAAGTACCGACTGCTAACACGGTTCAAGCTCAAATCACTGCCTCGCAAGCTGACTCGGGAATTTTCCCTATTTAAACGCCCTACCGAGGCGGGTTACAGTATCGGAAGTCTCTCATTTGCTGTGCGAGTAAATGGTGCGAAAGGAATGCTCACCTTGAGGCAAAACGGGCTTCTTCAACTCAAGCTTGACTTAACTAATATGTTGCCAAGACCTTGCCCTCCTTTTCCTCTCCCTCCGGCGCTGAGTACAGCGGTGGTGGGGGCCGACCAGGGGGAAGAAAGATGAAAGACAAGCAACCAAAGGCCGAGTCGCACCTTCAGGTTGAAACAGACCTGAAGGCTTTAACATCCGTTTTGGAATGGTTGGAGAATATCGTTTTGCCCATGATACCAGCGGATTTCTGGTGGCAGTGCCGGCTGATAATCAACGAAGGCTTTACAAACGCTGTCCGCCACGCTCACCAGAACTTGCCCCCCGCGACGCCCATAGACATTGAGGTAAAAGTGTTTGCCGATTACTTAGAAATTAGGATTTGGGACAGGGGTCAACCCTTCAACTTAGAAGCAAAGCTGCACTCGATCATGCAAGAGCAGCGCGATCCCTTGGACAGAGAAGGAGAAAGGGGACTGGTGTTCATGTACAAGCTCACAGACGAGCTTCGGTATATCCGTACCGACGATCGCCGCAACTGCCTGGTAATGCGCAAAAATATTACTTGATGGCGCGATACCCGCCCGGTCAGGGCGGCTTCTTTCGCTCAGGTGGAATAGCTCCTAACGTCGCCCCCTGTTGTGCTACCGGGAACCTAACCACATCCTCTGCAATTCACCGGGTGCAGGCTCGATGCACGCGACAGCAGGACAATTTGCTTCAAACTAAATATTATGCGTATTCTAATTTATTCCTATAACTACTATCCAGAGCCGATCGGCATTGCCCCCCTGATGACAGAACTAGCGCAAGGTCTAGTCAAGCGCGGCCACGAAGTCCGAGTCGTCACAGGAATGCCCAACTATCCCCAGCGCCGGATTTATCCGCAATATGAGGGCAAATTTTACCTCACAGAAGAACACAACGGCGTCACAATTCAGCGCAGCTACCTGCGCGTCAACGGCCCGCACCCCAGCCTCCTAGACAGACTTGTGCTAGACGGCAGTTTTGTCGTCTCCAGCGCCGTCCAAGCCTTCAGAGGCTGGCGTCCCGACGTGATTTTCTCGACCATGCCCCCTTTACCGATTTGCGTCCCAGTCGCGTTTTACGGCTGGATTCGCGCTTGCCCGATCGTCCTCAACGTTCAGGATATCGTCTCTGAAGCAGCCGTGCGCGTCGGCTTGGTCAAAAAAAACGGACTGCTAGTTCGCATTGCTGACGCTTTGGAAAAATTGGCCTACAGCACAGCCAGCCAAGTCAGCGTCATCGACAGCGGTTTTGTCAAAAAATTGCATTCTCAGGGAGTACCCCCGGAAAAAATAGTTTGCGTTCCCAATTGGGTTGATGTCAATTTCATTCGGCCCTTACCCAAGGAAAGTAACTCATTTCGAGAAACTCACAAACTCAAGGGCAAATTTGTCGTTCTGTATGCTGGCAATATTGCCCTAACTCAAGGCTTGCAAACAGTTGTCCAAGCAGCGGCTCGTTTGAAACACATAACCGAAATCGCTTTTGTAATTGTGGGGGAATCAACAGCCTTGGGGCGCTTGCAAAAAGATTGCGAAACTTACAAAGCTAATAATGTAATGCTGCTGCCATTTGAACCGCGAGAAAAATTGCCCGAATTGTTAGCTGCTGCTGATGTTAGTTTAGTCGTACAAAAGCGCCGCGTTACTAACTTCAATATGCCTTCAAAAATTCAAGTAATTCTCGCCAGCGGCAGGGCAATTTTGGCGTCGGTTCCTGAAACTGGTACGGCCCAGAAAGCAGTGCAGCAAAGCGGTGGCGGGGTGGTGGTAGCGCCGGAAGATTCGCAGGCTTTGGCAGATGCAGTAGAAGATTTGTACTTAAATCCCGATCGGGTGGATGCGTTGGGCGAGCAAGGCAGAAATTATGCTGTGGAGAATTACGGATTTGAGGAAGCTTTGAATCATTATGAAGCTTTATTTGCGGCCGTTGCAGCGAGTCATGGTGAGAAAATATTGGCACCGCTGCCAAAATAAGATCGGCGATTGAAACCGCACGTGCTGTACAGTGCCAAAAGATGTTCAGAGCAGTACAGAAATAACGCTCGTTAAGATAAACGCCTCAAAAATAAAATACTGAGCGTCGATCGATCTAATTCCCCAATCTACCAGAACCGGAACAGTCGCCGCAGCCATCAAGGCAGCCATTACTGCACCAATAAAAAGTAAAATAGCGATAACAGAAAAAAATTTTTGACTGCCAACCACAGCCATTTCGATTAAGCTTTTTAGCGGAAATCCCCTTTTCAACAAAATGGCAATCAAAATTACCATCGAAGCCAGAAGTGGAGCAACTAAAAAAAACCTTTGATGGCACTGACTAAAAGTAGAACAAATGAAATAATTACAAAGAACAGCCAATCCATCAGACATATCCAAAAAATAAAATGTCTCTAAAAGATAGACTAGGGCGTGTTTTCTTTCCCCTGAGCTCCCCTAGCACCCTTTAATAAGACGGGGATAAGAGAATTGTTTCGTTCCCCGATGTTTTGGGGGACACGATGGGGATCGAGACTTGGATATAACCCAGACAATGAGAAGAAAACGCTAAAATAAAATAAACTATACAATTTTGGAGTTAATATTTGACACTTGCACCCGCGCGCGAAAATGTCCTAGCTTGGCTCTGTGACCGCGTTCCCGCTGCCCGCATCACACATATCCTCGGAGTCGAACAGGTAGCAGGTGACTTGGCTCGCCATTACGGCCTCGACGAAGCAAAAGCCCGATCGGCCGGTTTGTTGCACGATTTGGCAAAATACTTCAAACCTCAACTGCTGCTGCAAATGGCAAGGGCGGAAGGTTTAGAGTTAGACTCAGTGTTGGAAGCACACCCGCATTTGCTGCACGCAGACGCAAGCGCGATCGTCGCCAGAGACGAATTCGGGGTGGTCGATCGAGAAATTTTGGACGCAATCGCCAATCACACCCTCGGCAGACCAAACATGAGCCAGCTCAGTTGTACCGTATTCATAGCAGACACTATAGAGCCGAGCCGCGGCAACACAGCCGAACTAGAAGCACTGCGCGAGGCAAGCTTGCAAAATCTTTATGCAGCCGTGTGGCAAACTAGCGATTATTCTCTTAAATATTTGCTAGAAACTCGCTGCTACATCCACCCCCGCACCGTACTTACGCGCAATTGGGCGCTGCAAATGGCTCGATCGCCGGAAACAGGAAATTCGACGGAGAAGTCGATCGAACAAATCACAAGTTAAAAGTAAAATTTACCAGAAATCCTGTTCTTACTTTTGGCTTCAACCTAACTCCTATTTCCCGTCTCAAACTGCCAACAACCGATCGCGAAAGCGCACCCATTCTTCCTTACCGTATCAATTAGGAACTTAAACACTGAATGTCAGATCTAACCCAACTCGAATACTCCAGGGCCCAGTCTACAGCAACGGACAGCACCTCCTCAGACGAAGCCCGCGGCCTGATCATGACCGTTGCCCAAGCAGCCGATGACCGCAAAGCCGTTGATATTGTATTGCTCCGGGTGTCAGAAGTATGCTACTTGGCAGACTACTTTGCGATCGTCACCGGATTTTCCAACGTGCAGGTACGAGCCATCTCCCAAGCAATAGCAGACCAAGTGGAAGAAGAGTGGCAACGCTTGCCACTTCGTACACAAGGGCTATCAGACGCTAGTTGGGTCGTCATGGACTACGGCGACGCGATAATTCACATTTTGAAGCCTCAAGAGCGGGAGTTCTACAATTTAGAAGCGTTCTGGGGACACGCCGAACGCATTGACTTTTCCCCCGCGCCGTGAGGATGGCTAATGTGAAAAACGTTTCTGCTTCTATTTGTCCAGTTCCGCAAGAGCAGCGACCGATCAATGAATACCAAGAACTTAAAGAATCCTGGTTTTTTAGCTGGGTAACACTCAATTGGCCCGGATACCTGGCAAAACTAGCTTGGGTCTGGGCTTGGAGTTGCTTGGTATCGGTGCCGATAGCTGCTTCTAGCTTTGCTCCTGTCAAGTATCCAGCTCAGTTTGTCCTCAGCGGTGCCGCAGGTGCCGGTTTTATTCTAGGATTAGCTTTGCTGCGGCTCTACTTGGGTTGGTTCTACGTGCGATCGCGCCTTTCAAATCCCACGGTCGTCTACGAAGAGTCTGGCTGGTACGATTGTCAATCTTGGCCTAAAACTCCCGAAGTTTTGCTTCAAGACCAGTTGATTGTCAACTACCAACTAGAACCAATTCTCAGGCGTCTGCGGCAGACATTTTATGGTTTGACAGTATTGCTGGTTGCCGGGGGACTAACTTGGAGTTGTTTGTAATCGGGAATGGAAGGGAGTTTTGAGTTTTGAGATTGCCGCCCACAGCCAACAGGGTACACGGAGTGCATGAGCGAGAAACGATCGCAGAAAGATTAACTTTATAACTCTTAACTGGCAGCTCGCAACTCATAACTTCCTGAACCCCAATCTAAAATCTAAAATCTAAAATCTAAAATTGATATGACAAGGGGAAAACGAACCCAAGCTCCCGAACTTGAAGTCACACTGCTGCGCGAAGGTATTGTGGAATCGAGGCACCGCGCCCAGGCCGCTGTCTGCGACAACCGCGGTCGCGTTCTGTCTGTTGCTGGTAACTCGGAAACGGCCTCATTTGTCCGTTCTTCACTCAAGCCTTTTCAAGCTTTGGCGGTGACGGCGACTGGCACTTTAGAACGCTACGAATTGACCGATCGAGATTTAGCGATTATTTGCAGTTCCCATCAAGGTACGATCGAGCAATCGCGCCAGGTATTTAACGTCCTGTGGCGCTGCGACATTGACCCCTCTAAACTTCAATGCCCCATTCCCGAAGGCAAAAAGAGCGCCCTGCAATACAACTGCTCCGGCAAACACGCCGGAATGCTGGCTGTCTGTCAGCAACTGCACTGGCCTATGGAAACTTATTTGCGCCGCAAACATCCCGTCCAGCAGCTTATTTTGGGCAAAGTGGCTGACTTGCTGGCAATGCCTGCCGAAGAGTTTATCAGCGCTCGCGACGACTGCGGCGCTCCTACTTATCTGTTGCAGTTGGGGCAAATGGCGTCTTTGTACGCTCAGTTAGCCTCCGGCAACAATGTGGATATGGAGCGGATTGTCCGCGCTATGACTCACCACCCGATGATGGTTGCGGGTGAGGGCAAATTTGACACGGAACTGATGCGCTTGACTCAAGGGGAATTGGTGAGCAAGTCCGGCGCCGAAGGGGTGCAGTGCATTGGCCGCGTTGGCGAAGGCATGGGCTTGGCAATTAAGGTGACGGATGGGGGAAAGCGCGCTCAATTTGCTGTGGCGATTCACTTGCTCAAGCAGTTGGGGTGGATTACTCCGACGATCGCCGAAACTCTTTCGGAGACTTACCTCACTCTCAGCGACTTCAAGCGCTTGGAGGTAATCGGGGAAGTTTCGATGCTTTAGTGCGATCGAGACTCTGAGCCGATTTCAGCAACCCTTCCCACAATCTCAAAAGTTTTTTTGATTGTGGGGTTGCTATTTTCAGAAAGATATGTTTATATTAGAAAGACAGACAAAGCGACGCG
>NZ_JAUBQD010000038.1:0-46087 GCF_036701085.1 Microcoleus sp. Pol7_A1 | reverse complement strand
GGATAGAGCAGCCTGGTAGCTCGTCGGGCTCATAACCCGAAGGTCAGTGGTTCAAATCCACTTCCCGCCACCAAATTCAAGCGAACCCTGTAATCATTAAGGTTTCAGGGTTTTGTTTTTGGAAACCACTAGAGACAGACAAAGCGACGCGGGATAGAGCAGCCTGGTAGCTCGTCGGGCTCATAACCCGAAGGTCAGTGGTTCAAATCCACTTCCCGCCACCAAATTAAATAAGACAAGCCCCGGCAGCCTAAAAGTTGCTGGGGTTTGTTTTATACCGTCCCTGACCTCTATCTGTAAGAAAAATTAGGACACAGCACTGCTGTGTCCCTACTGGATATTTGTGTTTTATCCAAAAGGAAAAGATCGGACCGATCCTCAACTTCCAGACTTAACCCCATACTTTTCGACGATCGATCGTTTGTGCAAGCTTAATTTGTCAAAAATCTGCAATCCGATATCCATCTTTTTCAACTCAGGATTTTAAATTGCTAAATCGGCTGAGCTTCCAGCCAATCAAAAATCAGGTTTAACTGTTCCAGTGTAACTAATCCGTACTGCCACAGAACCATCGGCAGTTGGCTGGCGTCTTGTTCACCGTGTCGGAGAGCAACGGCGATCGCAGAATTCGATATCGCCAACTCCCCCCGCAAATAATCGAGTAGTAGAGCCTTTCCCATCACCTTCACCGCCAGTTTTATACGATATTGTAAAGATATGTAGCTTAGCCGGCTGAATCAGAAGTTTAATAGTCCTAATTTTCTGTTGAGAATCGGCGATGTGGTGTGATGGAAACGGCACAAAACTTGTGATAAAACTCATAAAAAAAGGCGATCGCAGTCACAATAATTCCGACCATCAAAAATTGGGTTCCGCGATCGCTTGCTTCAAATGAATTAATTTAAAATTGCTAAAGTCCTAGCTGAAGCTGAACTCCCGCTTCTGTGCCACTGTCGGTTTGTTTGGGAGGTAAAGGATTTCCTTGACGCTGGGCGTCCGAAGGAGTAGTGATAAATTCCAATGGGCCATCGATTTTGAGGCGAAATGTGTCGCCCAAGCTGCTTTCCCTTCTAGCAGAATTAGCCGCCGTTTCTGGTTCACCAATCAAGTTTTGGTAGTCCGAGTCTACGGTTCTGTCCTCCACAGTCCTGAGGGAGTCGCCGGATAAAGTCGTTTCCGAATTTTGGGGCGCTGGTTGCAGTCTTTGTTGGGCGAGAACCGCCGGGGTGAAACCGATAAAAATTGAACTCAGTCCAAGAGCAGTGCCAAGAGTAGCAATAACTGCGTTCATCATCCATGCCTCCGCTAGTTGCATCCTACTATGCTTATTGTACTCAGCCGGAATTAAGTTGCACTCTATCAAAAGTAGCTGCTTGTGGAGATATCAATTAAAGTTCCGGCAAAACTTATAACTTTGGATAGCGTTATCGGAAACATACAACTGACGCAGCAACCGGGTTGAAACGCCAAAATACGTCATTTCAGGAATGAGTCAACCAAAAACTCGGTTTGTTTGATTAGCGCACGTCGGGAGTAGAAAAATAGTTAGTGCTGGAGGCACGGACTGGTATCCACCAGTTTTTTTGTCATGAAAATAGTTCGTTGCTGCAGGCCGAAACGCTAATAAAACCCCGTTTCAGATACCAGTTTAAAAAAGAATGCAAAAGCGGGCAAATTCTAAACCCTTACAGAATCAGTCTTTCCCAATTGTTTAATTCTTTCATCTCAAATCTATAATAGTATGAGCGTGTAGGGCGATCCTAGGATTAATAGTGCATTCCTCTCGATCGCCCCTGTTGTTAAAGGGGACGATCGCGCTAAGATGGCGGTGGCAGTCGTTAAAAATTCAATTACCAGCGACAAATTCCGAACTCTTAACAGCACTTTGCCTACTAAAACCATCTCAACTTCAAAATTTGCCCTCGTCAGGCTTTACTTTTCTGAAATGTTGTGGGTTCGTAATATTTCTGCTTCATCATGCCAATCAGATATTTGACCGACCAAATTTTAAAAATGTCAGGCAAAGTGCCAATTCGCATCGTCCTTGTTGTGCCTTTTGCCCTTCAGACTTTCGCTGCTGTAGGGTTGACGGGGTGGCTGTCGCTGCGGAACGGGCGCATAGCCGTCAACCATGTTGCCGCACAACTGCGGACAGAAGTCACATCGCGTATCCAGCAACATATTAATAATTATATTGAAACGCCACACCAAATCAATCAGCTCAATCTCGATGCCATCCGTCTCGGCATGGTGAACGAGCAGGATAGTGATAGTTTGCAACGCTACTTCTACAAACAAATCAAAATTTTTGACAAAATTAGCTACATTCAATTCGCATCCGAAAAAAAAGATTTTATTGGAGTTGAACGCCTCGAAGACGGCAAGTTGCAAGTTCAGATTTCTAATCAATCTACTGGCTATAATTTGCATAGCTACGTGCTGTCGGAGTTCGACGAACCAACCAAGCTATTAAAAACTACTCTCAACTACGACCCCCGCGCCCGACCTTGGTACATAGCTCCGGTGCGCGCAGGGAAACCGACTTGGAGTAAAATTTATAATTATTTTGACGCTCCCAAACTAGCGATTACGGCTGCTCAACCAGTTTATGGCGAGGATGGGAAACTGATAGGAATTCTGGGTTCTGACTTGGCACTTTCCAAGCTCAATCAATTCTTGGAAACTCTAAAAATTGGCAAATCAGGACAGACTTTTATTGTAGAAAGGTCTGGGCAATTGGTGGCAAATTCTACTCTGGAACCGCCATTTATTGTTAGTAATGGTGTTGCGAAACGGATTGTGGCAGCCAGTAGCAAGAATGTTCTAATTCGATCGACCGCCCGCTATTTGACAGAACACTTCGGGGATTTGCACAAAATTGACAGATCTCGCCAGTTAGATTTTACGATCGACGGTCAACGGCAATTTCTACAGGTGACGCCGCTTTTAGACAGCAGGGGCCTCGACTGGTTGATTGTGGTGGCGGTTCCGGAAGCCGATTTTATGGAAAGGATTAATGCCAACACTCGCTACACAGTGTTGCTGTGTTTCGGTGCTTTGGTGGTGGCAACGGCGATTGGCGCTCTGACTTCGAGGTGGATTGTTGTACCGATTCAGCGTCTGAGCAAGGCTGCCGAGGCTTTGTCGCGGGGAGAATGGGACGGGATGGCGGTAGATTTCCGCTTGATGGCGTCTGTAGAGCGGGAGGATGAGGTGGGTGTCCTGGCTCGCTCTTTTAATATGATGGCCGCTCAATTGGAAGAGTCGTTTACTACTCTCGAAGATCGGGTAGAATCTGCGATCGCCGACAAAAATGAATTAATTCTTTCTTTGCAAAAATCGCAGCAAAAACTGGCTCTCCATCTTCACCAAACTCCTTTGGGGGCGATTGAATGGGATCTAAACTTTGAAGTAGCGGAATGGAATTTGTCAGCGGAAAGAATTTTTGGATACAACCGCTTGGAAGCAATGGGACGCCACGGAGTCGATCTAATAGTTCCTGAAAGTGCTAAGGAGTATGTCAGGCAACTATCTATCACTTTGCTAACTAATCAAGGAGGAATTAGTAGCATTAACGAGAACATGACAAAGGACGGCAAAATTATTCTTTGCGAGTGGTACAATACGACTTTGGTTGATGCTGACGGCAGCATTATCGGGGTGGCATCGCTGATTCAGGATGTGACTGAATTTCACAGTGCTGTGGGGCAGTTGCGGGCTAGCGAGGAGCGGTTTCGTCAGTTGGCAGAAAATATTCATGAGGTATTTTGGATTAGAGAACCCAATCAAAAGCAGCTAGTTTATGTGAGCCCTGCTTGCGAGAAAATATGGAATTTGAGCTGTCAGAGTTTGCAGTCAGAACCGGAGGCTTTTTGGGATGCTATTCACCCGGAGGATCTCGATCGCGTCAAGGCTGCTTTTGAGAAACAGGTGCTGGGCGATTATGATGAGGAGTATCGGGTAGTGCGATCCCCTACGGGGGCTACGCCAACGGAAGGTTCAGTTTGCTGGGTGCGCGATCGGGCTTTTCCAGTCCGCAGCCAAACCGGAGAAATTTACCGCATCGTCGGTATTGCTGAAGATATTACTCAGCGCAAATTAGCAGAAGAATTCCAAAAAGTAGCGGAAATAGCTCAAGCCGCAAGCCAAGCCAAAAGCGCCTTTTTAGCGAATATGAGCCACGAATTGCGAACTCCCCTCAATGCGATTATTGGTTACAGCGATATGCTCAAAGAAGACGCCGAGGATTTAGGCTGCGAAGATTTTATCCCCGACTTGCACAAAATTCAAATGGCGGGCAAACACTTGCTGTCTTTAATTAGCGACATTCTAGATATTTCTAAAATTGAAGCAGGGCGGATGGAACTTTACTTAGAAACTTTCAACCCGGTTAATTTAATTGACGAGGTAGTTTCTACTGTCAAACCCTTGGTATATAAAAATTATAATAAGTTTGAAGTTGATTGTGGTAGCGATTTAGAAGTGATGTATGCTGACATTACCAAAACTCGTCAAATATTGCTCAACCTGCTGAGCAATGCAGCTAAATTTACAGAAAACGGCACTATTACCCTCTGCATTGAAAGAGTTAAACATGAAAGCTTAACAACTCAAGAAATAGCAGAACCTTCCGACTTAATAATTTTTCGCGTAGCTGATACGGGCATTGGGATTTCCTCCGAACAATTGCAGCATTTATTTCAAGCTTTTATGCAGGGCGACGCCTCAACTACGCGCAAGTACGGCGGCACTGGTTTGGGATTGACTATTAGCCGTCACTTTTGCGTGATGATGGGTGGCGATATGCAGGTTGAAAGCGAGTTAGGTTGCGGTTCGGTTTTTACAGTGTGCTTGCCGGCGCGGGTTGAATTATTAGTAAGCAGTTAGTCTTGCTGTCCGGGATGCAATTCTTACAGAATAAACCAGGTTTATTGACAAAAAACCTACGCTTTCAGATAAGTTCGGGGCAATAAACTACGGTCATGATACCGTGCACCATAAGTCCTAATCCTAGTTAATTTTCCGTTTCTGCCGCCCCAAAAATTGAGCGGTTAATACCCCGCCGACAAAGCCAAAGAAATGCGCTTGCCAGGAAACTCCCGGCTGCGAGGGCAAAACTCCCCAAATTAAACTGCCGTAGAAAAAACCGACAACTAAAGATACCAAAATAGAGGTAAAGCTGCGTTCAAAATAGCCACGCAGCAGCAAGAAGCCGAAATAACCAAAGATTAATCCGCTGGCACCAATGTGAACGGAATAGGGGGCGCCGGTCAGCCAAACTCCGAATCCGCTGACTAGCACCGTGACGGCACTCACGATAAAAAAGTCGCTAATTTCTCGCAGCATTATCAACCAACCAAATGTCACAAAAGGGAGGGTATTGGCTGCTAAGTGAGCAAAACTGCCGTGCAAAAAAGGCATAAACAGGATGCCTTGAAGTCCGTCGATGCTGCGGGGGCGGACTCCGTAGGCATTCAGCCTGCCTCGGAACACGAATACATCGACAATTTCGATAATCCAGAGGAGGGAGACGAAGCCGCCGAGAATGGCGGCGTGGCTTTGCAATTCGCGGGTGATAGCTTTGCTTTCTGGGTTGCTCATGGGTTGTGAGGGCGGTGATACCGATTATTTCTCATTGTAGGAGTTTCTGAGCGATCGCGACCAAATATAGTTGGGGCAAGGTTTCAGGGTTGTTTGCAGCAGAGCTTATTTAGAAATATGATAAGTTTTATTAAAAGTTCCGCATTTTCACGTATAGGATAATTCACCTCGATGCGTCACAATTGTAATTGAACTACAAAAGGAGAGTCAACCGAAGGTTGAAGCTAAAAAGTAGAAGACAGAATTTTTACCCTATCAATCAATTGTTGGGCTTGAAATGAGGACACTTTTTAGAGTGCACACCGTCTTTAAAAAAAAATCAGGAACTACTTTTCTCGCCCTAAGTCATTAATTTAAGAAGTTCAATCCGGTAAAGCAAAACGAGATGCTGTAGATACTGATTGTAGATAATATAGCACAAGCTCTACAAAGAGTTCTTGGCACCTCGTTATCAAAGAGGAACAGAGCAAAATGAACGTATTTGAGCATACAGTCTCCTACCGAACTCTACCAAATTGGGTAAGGTTTAGCAAACAAGAAACCGCAGTTAATGTCGCTACAAATTCTCAACCTTACGGTCAAAAGCCACACTTTGACCCCTTGCATCCGCTAAAAGAATGGCTTGATAACACTGCAATTAAAAGTCAAAAGTTGGCTCGGTTGCTGTGTAAATTTATTCCTAGCCAGTGTCCGTTTGAGCGAGAATTCAAACTTGGCGCTCGCACTTTATTATCCATTCCGCCGCTGTGCAAGTTAAATCCGCTTTACGAGCAAATCGTTGGGCTGCGCTTTCGTGCTTTGTGTTATTTGGCTGACGAGTGTGGCGAGGATGTGACTCCTTATTGTTAATTCTGCAAAAACTTAAATTTTTAACTGTCTTTTCACCCTCCCTTCTCCTTGTTGGGGAGGGTTTTTGTTTTGTGCGGGCTTTCAAGGATCTAAAGTGCGATCGATTTCTTGCTCGCCCAGTAAATCCGCTTTCAATCAATTCTTTTATTCCGTGATGGATAGTTATCTCAAGGGTGGTTGTTTGGGAGGTTTTCGTGGTTCGCCTCTTGCCTAACTTTATTGGGTTATCTCCCAAAATATGTACGGTTTTGCCCCCTCCACAGCGCTATGAGCTAGATACCATTAGACAAGTGTCAAGGACATCACCAATCTATGTAGGTTGAGCAGTGGAGTGAGGCAAACCGCAATTAAAGTTCAGGTTTATTCCCCACATTTTTTACCAAATTGATATATTAGTAATTGAGACCAATATTTAAGCGATTTCAAGAATATAACTAACACTAAATGTCAAAATCACGAACTCGGTAATTACCTGGTACAAATTATCAAATATTTCAAGGATATAACTAATACCAAGTGTTGAAAAAAACGTTTTTTGCCGTAATTATTGCGGTTTTATCTTTTATGGTTGCACTCATCCTATCAGCTCAAAGTTCTGAGGCTGTCAATGAACTATATGTATTTGGGGACAGTCTTTCGGATATGGGAATGGTATTTCGAGCGAGCGGGGGTCAATATCCGCCTCGTTCGACTTACTTTCAAGGGCGTTACTCGAATGGTAAAGTTTGGGTAGAGTATCTTGCCGATCGCCTAAATTTGCCGCCTACACGAGTTACTAATTTGGCTTATGGAGGTGCAACAACGGGGAGCGATCGCAATAGCCTTGTCCCTGGTTTGTTAGCGCAAGTTCAGTCATGGACTAACTCCCAAAAACAGGCAAATCCTCATGCGCTGTATGTACTGTGGGCGGGTGCAAATGATTATTTGCAGGGGGTAAATAATGCGAATCTTCCCGTTGAAAATGTGGCGAAGGCGATCGCGTCTCTTGCTGGTGTGGGTGCCAAAAATATCCTGCTGGCAAATTTACCAGATTTGGGGCAGTTACCGGCGACGCGAATAGGCGCTAGTTCTACAAGGCTCACTGCATTAACACAAGCACACAATCAAGGTTTGAGGCGAGCTGTTAAGGTATTAAATCAACAGCATTCAGACTTGAAAATCGCGACTTTGGATGCTAATGCACTTTATCGCGAAGCGATCGCAAACCCGGCTAAATATGGCTTGACTAATGTGACGAATGCGTGTTTATCGGGTGGAGGTGTTTGTGGTAGTCCCGATCGCTTTTTGTTTTGGGACGGCATTCATCCGACGACGGCCGCACACAAAATTTTGGGGGAAGCAGCCTCCGCGATTGTGCAGGAAAGCGGGATGATTAAATCTGAATTAGGGACGTTTCGGTAAACCATTTTTAGGCTTTCCGGGCGATCGCCACAAGATCGGGATACTTCCTTTTCGTAGAGGTTGACATGATTTTTTGCCTGAGAGCAAGATTGGCTCATCTGATATTGTAGAAATTTCTCTCGTGGGCGATCGCCCTTGGTTTGAAAAGGGCGATCGCTGCTGCCTCAGGTTAAACTGAATCTAGCGGTTGTCTTAAGCAAGGAAAAAATAGCCGTAATACCTATTCCCAGAAAAATTTGTTGACCAACTGAAAAATTTCTCTAAAATCGAACTGCAAGGAATCTTGAAATTTGCTGATTTTTTGGGATGCAGCGGAGAAAGCAGGAAGTAGCTTCACCCTCCGATGAAACTAGCAACAGCAAACCAGCAAATATGGATGAAGAGTGCGAGGTTCATTATGTTGGTGGAGTCTTAGTCGTCAAAGCATCATTAATAAAAAATCAAGAACTGATTAATTGGGATACAATTATTCCCGATATGCGCGAAGATGGAAAATATCTAATTGAAAAGACATGACTCAAAATAATTTACTGTCTCGCATCTCAATCGACTCGAATATCTGCTTTGGCAAACCGTGTATTCGCGGTCATCGAATCTGGGTTTCTCTGATTCTTGACTTTCTAGCTAGCGGCATGACTTTGGAAGAATTGCTTGAGGAATATCCGGGAATTGAACGAGAAGACATTTTGGCTTGTATTGCTTATGGGGCTGAGTTGGCAAGAGATTATTATGTCGAAATTCCTCTGGGTGAAAAAAAGGTAGTTTTAAAGTGAAGTTAAAACTTGATGAAAATTTGGGCAGCATCCGCGTTGTTTCGATGTTACGTTTGGCTGGCCATGATGTTGCGACTGTACGGGAACAAAATTTGAGTTCCACACCGGATGAATTATTAATTGATATATGTCGGAGGGAAGATAGATGTTTGGTGACTTTGGATAGGGGGTTTGGCAATCGCCTCCGCTACAATCCTTCTGATTATTCTGGGATTGTGTTACTGCGTCTACCTTCTCAAGCGCAACCGCAAGATTTGCCAGCGGCAGTAGAAATATTAATTCGCGGATTGGATGCGGCAGAAGTTGCGGGTAAATTGTGGATTATCCGAGGGGAACAGCTTTTGGAATATCAAGCAATATCGGAAGATGAATCTGACTAAATGCGGGCAGAAATAATGGATAAATTTATTCAAGAATAAACTTTTTATTGGATACATCCGTACAGCTAAACCTTTTTACCGAGGCTGTTTAGGTAGCATTGCCTTTTCCAACATTTCTGCGAAATATGCAATTAATAGGTATCCCGATCCGAAAGGTAAGGCTTTGATAATATCTCGGTCAATGCGATAAACTCTAGAACCAAGTCGGAGAATGACATCTCCATCTTCACGAGCTTTTATACGTTCCCTTA
Organism: Microcoleus sp. Pol7_A1; assembly: GCF_036701085.1. Taxonomy (NCBI): domain Bacteria; kingdom Bacillati; phylum Cyanobacteriota; class Cyanophyceae; order Oscillatoriales; family Microcoleaceae; genus Microcoleus; species Microcoleus sp. Pol7_A1. The sequence goes on along the minus strand of NZ_JAUBQD010000038.1, from coordinate 36,832 downwards.
AACGTCGAATTTCCTCACTTATAGCACTTTCGCCAACCTGCTCATCTATTAAAATTAGTTCTCTATCGAGATTTTCGAGTTCAGCTAAAATCCTCACAGCATCACCCTCCAAGCTATCTATCCTATCCAAGGCTGCTTGTCGCCGCGACTCAATTTTTACAATTTCTGCAAGTCGTGAACGTTCTGCTTCGAGAACTTGGATCTTTTCCTCCTGAGTTTTAGCCTGCTCTATTAACCTTTCGATCTCGGGAACTTTAGCAAGCTGCTGTATAATTTTCCTATCAGAACGGCTAAATAATGCGTAATTAAATAAGTTTAGACCAACGGGGGCAGCAATAGCAGAGGCAATACCGAACCAAATTACAAAACGATTATCTTTTCCCGACAGAATGCCAAGATAAACGGTTCCGGTAATAAGAGCAGTTGCAATTAATGCTGAAATAATCTTCCTTATCAAAATCACTGAAGTAATTCCAAAATTAAGGGGTGAAAGAGATCTGTGCAAGATTTTATAGATCGGTAAGGGCATCCACAAGAGATGCCCTTACCGCAATCCAAACTACGCCCCGACAGATTCCTTCGCCGCGTACAGCACCTCAACGGTAATCTTATCAATCCCCCGATCGCGCGCAAACTTCTCAGTATTCCGCTTCACCTTACCCCGCACAAAGCCAGGGATTTTATTCAATTCTGCCTGTCCATCCTTCGTCCAACCCATATCAGAATCAGCCGAAATACCCTTCGTAATCACTTCCTTGGTATCGTGACCGCCGAAGATTTCCAGCAAGTGGTCTTCCATTCCCAAAGTGAAGGAATTGTAAACCAGATCTACGCACTGATTCGTGCCTTCATAACCCAAAAATGGCTTGTAGCCGATCGGGAAATTTTGGACGTGAATCGGTGCAGCAATTACCCCGCAGGGAATATCCAACCGCTTACCGACGTGGCGTTCCATTTGCGTGCCGAAAATTGCCGAAGGTTCGGCTTTGGCGATCGCATCTCCAATCGCCCCGTGATCGTCCGTAACGAGCACTTCATCGCAATACTCGCTAACCTCTTGCCGGAACCAGTCAGCGTCGTGTTTGCAGTAGGTTCCAGCCCACACAACGTGGATTCCCATCTCGCGAGCCAAAATCTTCGTCATCGCCGCAGCGTGCGTATTATCGCCAAATACGACGGCTTTTTTGCCAGTTAAGTTTTGGCAGTCGATCGATCGCGAAAACCAAGCAGCCTGCGACACAAACCGCGTTTGTTGGTCGATGAAATTTTCGTAATCAACATCAGCACCTTGCGCATTCAAAACTTGTTGGATCTTGCGAATGCAGCGCGCAGTTTCTACCACGCCCATCGGCGTAATATCCACCATCGGCGTGCCGAATTCTTTTTGCAAATACTCCCCGGCCATCATCCCCAATTCCCGATAAGGAACCAAGTTAAACCAAGCGCGCGGCAGTCTTTTTAAGTTGTGAACCGAAGCACCTTCGGGAATAACTTCGTTGACTTCAATGCCCAAATCTGCCATCAAACGCTTCAACTCGGTGCAGTCGTGCTGGTTGTGGAAACCCAGCGTAGACATACCGATAATGTTGACCGATGGTTTTTCGCTTTTGGCTTCTACTAAATCGCCTTTTTTGCGGGCTTTGTTAATGTAAAACTGGACGATTTGATCCAAAGTGCGATCGGCAGCTTGCAGTTCGTTGACGCGGTAATGGTTGACATCGGCTAGCAATACATCGCCTTTAGCATCCAATTGAGCTCGCTCCACGAAGTTTTCTAAGTCTTCTTGCAGAATGCTGGAGGTGCAAGTCGGGGTGAGCACGATTAAATCTGGGTGTTCTTCTCTGTCTTTGCGGGTGATGTTGTCCACCACCCGTTCCTGCGAGCCCCGCGCCAGTACGTGTCTGTCAACGACGCTGGTAGTCACCGGGGTGAAATCCCGTTCCCTCTCCAGCATGGAACGCATGACGTTAAAATAGTCGTCTCCAATGGGTGCGTGCATGATCGCATGGACGTTTTTGAAGGAAGTGGCGACGCGCAAAGTGCCGATGTGGGCTGGGCCTGCGTACATCCAATAAGCCAATTTCATAGGTATTTTTCCTGGTGCTGGTTGAGAATTGCCCGATCGGGCGATTACTGCTAAATTTTAAGGTTGTTTCTGATTTTCTCACCGGATGAATCCTTTAGAAATAGTAACTTTCTGAGGATTTACAGATTTGAGAACTGCTCAAACGCTTTGGCTGCTTGGGATTTAACTTGCAATTCCCACAACTTTACCTTTGTTTTATGGCAATAATTCTTAATTTATTGTCAAGTTTCGTTAATAAATCGGCAAATTTTATCAACGTAGGATACCCCTGGCGCAACTTACAGCTAGATTGCTGCCAGAATTTTCGCAAAATATATATTGACTTTTTAGCCAACTCAGAATAAAGTATTAATTAATCGACTATTTTCCCGGCATCAAAAGTTGCAAAGCGGGGGAGATATTGACGTAAAATCAATCCTTGACAAATCCCATGAAACTATCCAAAATAGACTTGAGCAACGTATTAGCAGTTGGTCACTCTAACGGCAAGCTAGGACTGTTAATCGAGCGGGGGGAAGAAGTCGAATTTATCGAAATTGTCGCTCCCGAAGCTGCAAAGGAAGGGCTGCAAATGGTTGATTTCATCGCGAATACAGATTCAACAGAACTCAGTGCTGGTATAGAATTAAAAGAAATTGCTTCAAGCCCAGAACCAATTGCGATGATGTCGGTAGATTCCGAAATGGCTAGATCGATCGGATACGACGAAGAGGAGCAAGTTTTGCAAATAGAATTTAGCAGCGGGTCAGTCTATCAATACAGCGATGTGGAACCCCAAATGTGGGAATCTCTACAAGATGCTGATTCTACAGGCAAATTTTTTAACTCCGAGATTAAAGGTTATTATTCGAGCCGGCGCGTTGATGACTAGCGTGTAGTTAGGAGTTGCACCTTTGCGCGGTTTGATTGAGGTGTGAGGCCTTCATTCAAGCAATCTCCTAAAAGCTGAGATTGTTTTTTTTGTCAGGCGTGCGATCGAGTCTCACAGTAAATCCTTGCACCAATCCTATATTTGTGCTTTTGTTTACGTAACTGCTGAAGTGACGAAACCCCGAAGGCGCTTTTGTCACCTCAGCAGTTCTTTGCTGTCAAGGCGTGTCTTCCCACACATCCCAAAAGATATCTCTTGAGCGATAATGAAGGATAACATAGGATTTACGAAAAGAAACCCGGCTTATACGAGAAAATCTTGGGTTCGTCAACGACTAGCAACGAAGAAACAGGGTTTCTAGCCCGCCGCGCGTAAGTCCTGTAACATTGACCAAGCACACCTAATTTGAGAGAACCCAACTATGATGGCAATTCCCGGCGTTGCAGTTCTCGCTCTCATTTATGAAAGCAGCACTTCCCTGGTTTACCGCGGCCACAACGAGCAGGACAACCAACCTGTTATTATCAAACTTATCAAAGAAGACTATCCGACTCCTGAAGAACTGAATAGATACAAGCGCGAATATGAAATTACTGCCAACTTAAACCTGCTGGACGGAGTTGTTAAAGTTTACAAGTTGCAGCAGGTTAGAAATAGTCTGGCAATGATCTTAGAAGATTTTGGGGGCGAATCTTTAAAAATCTTTATGGCTTCCCAAAAATTTACAATTTTAGGATTTCTGACTACTGCCATCAAAGTTGCTGAAACTTTGGGAGAGATTCATGGTAAAAATGTAATTCATAAAGATATCAACCCCTCTAATATAGTTTTTAATCCAGCTACAGGACAAGTTAAACTCATAGATTTCAGCATCTCAACTGCATCAAACCTGGAACACGTTCCGAATAAAAATCCTAATTTTTTAGAAGGCACTTTAGCCTATATGTCGCCGGAACAAACCGGCAGAATGAACCGGGTAATCGATTACCGCACCGACTTTTATTCCCTCGGCGTCACCTTCTATGAAATCCTGGCAGGACAGCTCCCTTTTCCCACTACAGATCCCATGGAGTTAGTTCACTGTCACATAGCCAAACAGCCAGTACCTCTCGCTGAAATAGCCCCAGAAATTCCTAAAGCTGTTTCAGATATTGTGATGAAATTGTTAGCAAAAACCGCTGAGGAGCGCTATCAAAGCGCTTGGGGACTAAAAGCCGATTTGGAATCCTGCTTGTTTCAGTGGCAAACATCTGGGGTTGTTTCCGAGTTTCCTCTCGGCAGCCAAGATATTTCCGACAAATTTCAAATACCTCAAAAACTTTACGGCAGACAGCGAGAAGTTGAAACTCTTTTAGCGGCATTTGAACGGGTAGCAGCAACAAATAATCGAACCCGCACCGAACAATCCCAAATTTCTGTCATCAAGAAAGAGAGCAAATCCAGGAAAGAAGTTTCCCTGTCAGTCTTATCGAGAGGACAGCATAAATCTCGCAGCGAGATGATGCTGATTGCTGGTTATTCCGGCATTGGCAAATCTGCAATGGTAAAGATTTTAGACAAACCTATTACCCGCAGGCGCGGCTATTTTATTGGGGGAAAGTTTGACCAGTACAAGCGAACTATTCCTTACTCTGCCGTTGTCAGCGCTTTTTCGGAATTGGTGCGACAACTCTTAACTGAAAGCGAGGCTCAATTAGCAGTTTGGCGCGAAAAACTCCGCAGTTCTTTTGGTCAAAATGGGCAAATTATTATTGATGTCCTTCCGGAAATTGAACTAATTGTCGGAGCTCAGTCTCCTGTAGCTGAATTGGGGCCGACGGAATCTCTGAACCGCTTTAATTTAGTCTTTCAAAACTTCATTCGCGTATTTTGCCAGCCCGAACATCCGCTGGTAATTTTTCTCGACGATTTGCAGTGGGCTGATTCTGCTACTCTCAAGTTGATCGAATTGATGATGACAGATGAAGCTACGCAATATCTGTTTTTAATTGGCGCTTATCGGGATAATGAAGTTAGTCCTACTCATCCTTTAATGATGACTGTGGAGACGCTGCGAAATCAGGAAGCTATCATTAATCAGATTGCTTTGTCGCCGCTGGGGGTGGAAAACATAACTCATTTGATTGCCGAGACTTTGCACAGCGATCGAGAATCTGTGAAACCCTTAGCTGAATTGGTAATCAGCAAAACCGACGGCAATCCTTTTTTTGTAAATCAATTCCTGCAAACATTGTATCAGGAAAACTTGCTAGTTTTTCACCAGCCACAGTCGGGGATCAAGGGCGGCTGGCATTGGGATATGAGTCAAATTGAGCAGTGCGCTATCACTGACAATGTAGTAGATTTGATGGTACAAAAATTGAGAAAACTGCCAAGTTCAACGCAGCAAGTTTTGCGTTTAGTGGCTTGTTTGGGCAACGAATTTGACTTAAATACTCTTTCTTTAATTCATGAAAAAGAAGCCTCTGAAACTTTTTCTCACCTGTTGCCGGCGATTAAGTCGGGACTGATTCTGCCAACTTCGGAATTGGAAAGCAAGTCATTAGATTACGTGCTATTTCCGCTTTTAATTCTGAATTATAAATTTTTGCACGATCGGGTACAGCAAGCAGCTTACGCTCTAATCGACGACTCGCAAAAAAAGGCAGTTCACCTGAAAATAGGCAGGCAAATCCTAGAAAACACTCCGGCTGAATATCGCGCTGACAGAATCTTTGAATTAGTCGATCACTTGAATGTAGCTCGATCGCTAATTAAAGACGATCGAGAATTAATTGAACTGGCAACGCTGAATTTAGACGCCGCCCGCAGAGCCAAAGATGCCACTGCTTATGTTGCTGCCTTGCAGTATTTGACCGCAGGCATGGACGGTTTGAGCGCCGATATTTGGGATGCCCACTACGATTTAGCCTTTGCCTTGCACATGGAACGGGCAAATGTTGAGTATTTAAACGGTTTTTTTGAGAAGTCTGAAGAATTTATTAATATAACTTTGGAAAAAGCGCGATCGGCCTTAGAAAAGGTAGAAATTTACAACCTGCTGATCGTCCAGTACACCCTGCGGGCGAAGTACGAAGAAGCCGTTAAAGCCGGAATCCAAGCTTTGGACTTGCTCGGAATTGACTTGCCGCTAGACGGGCTACAAAAAGTCATATCCGAAGAATTTGCAGCAGCCACGAATATTTTAGCTGGTAGAGAAATAGCTTCCCTGATAGACGCCCCGGAAATGACTGTACCAGACAAAAAAGTTGCAGTAAAATTAATTACAAACTTGCTCACATCGGCGTACCTCAAAAATCCCGACTTGTGGAAAGTCAGCGTTTTAAAAGGAGTCAATCTTTCTCTACAATACGGTTTAGTACCCGAAGCCTCTCTTTGCTATGCTGGCTACGGTATGTTCTTAAACGCAGTTTCGGGAGATTACAAAGCTGCGTATCAATTCGGCTTGCTCTCGCTGAATCTCAGCGAAAAATCTGGCAATATCGGCTTGAAGTGCAGAGCTTGTTCATCCCTGGTCAGTATTTTTTATTACTGGTTCAACCACATCAAAGATTCCCACGCGATCAGCAATGAAGGATATCAAGCAGCTTTAGAATCAGGAGATTTAGAGTATGCGGGTTATATCCTGTCCAACCGCATAGCTAACTCATTTTTTCAAGGTAAAGAAATCTCGCAAATTCTGGCCGACACAAGCAGGTATTTGCAGTTCAGCCAAAAAACCAAAAATCAGCTCGTAACCGATATATTATTAGGGGTAGAGTTAATCCTGCGCAACTTGAGCAAACTAACTTCTGAAAAGTTTGTATTTGAAAGCGAAGATATCAGCGAAGCTGAATACGTCAACAACTGTAAAGCTCATCAAAATTTGTACTCGCTCTGCCTTTATCAGATTCGGAAATGCCAGGTAATGTACTGGTACGGCAACTTCAACGAAGCACTAGAACTAGCTTTTGAAGTAGAAAAACAGCTATCTTTTATTACCGGAGCCATACCAGCTACAGAATGGAATTTTTTCTTTTCTCTAGTTTTAGCAGCCGTTTTCCCAAATGTTTCCGAAGACAAGCAAAAGGAATACTTGGAAAAGTTAGAAGCCAACCAAAAACAGATGAAAATTTGGGCAGACAACTGTGCCGAAAATTTTCTGCACAAGTACCTTTTAGTACAAGCAGAAATAGCCAGAATTTCCAAGAAAGATTCAGAAGCTGTAGAGCTGTACGATTTCTCTATAAGTTTAGCCCAAGACAATGAGTTTGTCCAAAATGAAGCGCTGGCTAATGAACTAGCAGCTAAGTTTTGGTTGAGTAAAGGCAAGTATCAATATGCCAAAATCCACTTGCGCGAAGCTCACTCGTGCTACTTGCGCTGGGGTGCAGTCCGCAAAGTAGAAGATTTAGAACAGAAGTATCCGCAGTTGCGGGAAATGACGCCGCTCAACGGAAGTTTTAACAACAATCAAACTACAACAACTATTCATACTTCTACTGGCAGCGATGCGAGAGTGCTGGATTTAGCAACGGTAATGAAAGCATCTCTGGCAATTTCTAGCGAAATTGTCCTCGATAAATTGCTGGCTTCTTTGATGAGAATATCCTTGGAAAATGCGGGTGCTCAATTAGGTTTTCTGATATTAGTCAGAGATGGTCAACTGTTGATTTTAGCTAAAGCGTCAGTATTTTCTGAAGATGTAGCCGTGCTGCAATTTACGCCTGTTGAAGGCTATCAGGATTTACCTGTGACGGTGATTAATTATGTGGAAAGGACTCGCTCGGATTTGGTGTTGAGCAATGCGGCGGCTGAGGGACTATTTACAGGCGATCCTTACGTCGCCAAACACCAACTGCAATCTATTTTGTGTACTCCCATCATCAATCAAGGCAAACTGATCGGCATTCTTTATTTAGAAAACAATTTAACTGTCGGGGCATTTACTCCCCACAGATTGGAAGTTTTAAGGTTGCTTTCTTCCCAAGTTGCTATTTCTTTGGAGAATGCTCTGCTTTACAATTCGGTGGAACAGAAAGTGCAAGAGCGGACGCAGGAGTTAAATGAAAAGAACGAGCGTTTAGAACAAACTTTGCGCGAGCTTAAACTAACTCAAGCTCAATTAATCCAAACGGAAAAAATGTCGAGTTTGGGGCAAATGGTGGCTGGTGTAGCTCACGAAATTAATAATCCTGTAAGTTTCATCTACGGCAATCTCAATCCGGCTAGCGAATACGTTAAAGACTTGCTAAAATTGATTGAGCTTTACCAGCAGCACTATCCCGAACCGGCTGATGAAATCCTAGAGGAAATAGAAACAATTGAGCTGGAATTTTTGAGCGAAGATTTGCAAAAGCTGCTGGATTCTATGAAAGTAGGAGCGGAAAGAATCCGGGATATTGTGCTGAGCTTGCGGAATTTCTCGCGCCTCGACGAAGCGCAAATGAAGTCGGTAGATATCCATCAAGGCATCGACAGTACGGTGATGTTGCTGCAACCGCGCCTGAGAAAAGAGGGCGGGCGTTTGGGAATTGAGGTGATTAAAAATTACAGCACGCTACCACTAATTACTTGTTATGCGTCTCAGTTGAATCAGGTATTTATGAATATTTTGACAAATGCGATCGATGCTCTCCTCATAGCAAGAGATTGCCCGGAAAACTCTCAGAACCAGCCTGCTATTACGATTTCTACAGAGGTGACAGACAGGAATTCTGCTAGAATTAGAATTGCTGACAACGGCCCTGGAATGAGCACTGAGGTGCTGCACAAGATATTCGATCCGTTTTTTACAACTAAGCCAGTGGGTTCGGGAACTGGTTTAGGATTGTCTATTTCGCACTCGATTGTGGTTAGTTCTCACGGCGGAAAGTTGACTTGCGTGTCTGCACCGAGAGAGGGGAGCGAGTTTATTATTGAAATTCCGATCGCCCCCAGGCAAGTTTTGTAATCGGCGCGACTATCAACCCAAATCCCCAAATCAATTCCAATTAGCAACCCTTAACAATCCGACCACGGATTGCGTTTACTAAACTTTGAATTCGCACTGTTAACTCGGCTAAAACTCTGCATTAAAGCCGATCGCTCTGGTTTCGACAAAAGCGCGATCGCCCTTTTTCAGCCGCAATGAGGACTTTCGATCGCGACGAGGTGGCAATGCTCTGGCAAAGCATAAAAAATCTTATTTTTTTACTTAAAAAAGTTAATATTGTGTGTATAAACATGATGGAAGTGTATAGTAGAACACACTAAAAGAAAAGTAATTTTCGAGCATGAACATACGTCACTTCGCCAAAACTAAGGCGATCGGATTGCAGCTCATACTGATCGTCCCATTTGCTTTGCAAATCTTTGGAGCGGTCGGTCTGGTGGGATATTTGTCGTTCAAAAATGGACAAAAAGCCGTAAACGACCTGGCGGCTCAGTTGATGCATCGAACCAGCATTTCGGTGAATCAACATCTGGAGGCTTATTTATCTATTCCGCATCAAGTGATTAAGATTAACGCCGATGCGATTCGGATGGGATTGCTAGATGTGCGCGATCGCCAAACCGTCGGTAAGTATTTTTGGCACCAAATGCAGGCTTATGACCTGACTTACATCGGCATCGGACTGACGACTGGTTATGGGGCCGGAGCCGCACGCTACGACGGCAAAACCGTCGTGATCGATGATTGGAGTCCCAAACCTCTAAACAATCTCCAAACCTACGCCACCGATGACCGGGGTAATCGTACCCGTATCGTTAGTGTCACTAATTGGAGTAGCTTTACTGAAACCTGGTACGCCGAACCCGTGCGAGCAGGTAAACCTCTTTGGTCGCGGATCTATACCTGGAATTATCCCGGTCATCCTTATATTGTTGCCTCGGCGGGTCGCCCCATCTATGACACAAATAATCGCTTGCTAGGAATGGTTGGAGTCGATATCCATCTGTTGAAACTGAGCCATTTCTTACGGAATATAGATGTCAGTAGCTCAGGGCAGGTTTTCATCATTGAGCGCAATGGGCTGTTGATCGCAAATTCTGGAAAAGAACAGCCCTTTACCACCGTCAAAGACGAGATTCGGCGTTTGAAGGCGATCGACAGTCCCAATCCCATAGTGCAGGGAATTGCCAAACAAATCCAGCAACGCTTCAAAGGGTTTCAATCTATTTCTAAAGACACCAATCTCCGACTTGATTTTCAGAGAGAACTCTACTATGTGCAACTCACTCCCTGGCGCGACCAATATGGATTGGATTGGTTAGTGGTGGTGAGTGTGCCAGAAAGCGAATTCATGGCACAGATTGATGCCAACACCCGCACCACAATCTTGCTCTGCTTAGCAGCATTGGGGGTAGCTTGTGGGATGGGCGTTCTCACCTCCGGCTGGATTGCGCGTCCGATTCTGCGACTGAATCGGGCGAGTGAGGCAATAACATCTGGCAACTTCGACCAAGCTGTAGAAGACAGCCGTATTCAAGAACTCAACGCCCTTGCCAACTCCTTTAACCACATGGCAAGACAACTGCGCGAATCGTTTACCGCCTTAGAAAAAAGTAATGCAGAATTAGAAGACCGGGTGGAAGACCGCACCGTTGAACTCAAAAACGCCCTAAGCCAGTTGCAACGCACCCAATCACAGATAATTCAAAGCGAAAAAATGTCTAGTTTGGGGCAACTGGTTGCTGGAGTCGCCCACGAAATTAACAACCCGGTCAACTTCATTCACGGCAACCTCGTCCATACACAGCAATACGCCCAAGATTTGTTGAAGTTCGTGCAGCTTTATCAACAGCACTATCCTAACCCTGCTGACGAAATTCAAATCGCAGCCGAAGAAATCGACCTGGAGTTCTTGCAAGAAGACCTGCCCAAAATGCTGTCTTCGATGAAAATGGGTACGGATCGCATCCGCCAAATTGTCCTGTCGTTGCGGAACTTTTCGCGGATGGACGAAGCAGAGTTTAAACCAGTGGATATCCATGAGGGTATTAACAGCACCCTACTGATTTTGCAACACCGCCTCAAAAATAGACCGGAACGACCGTCTATTGAGGTGATTCAAGACTACGGTTCTCTACCCCTGGTGGAATGCTACGCGGGACAACTCAATCAGGTGTTTATGAATATTCTCACCAATGCGATCGATGCTTTAGAAGATGGCAATGCTAGTCGAACGTTTCAGGATATCCAGGCAAATCCCAATCAAATTAAAATTATGACTTCAGTGGTTGATGGCCACTGGGTGCAAATTGCGATCGCAGATAACGGGCCTGGTATTCCCCAAGACATTCAGCAACAGATATTCAATCCCTTCTTCACCACGAAACCGATTGGAAAAGGCACAGGGATGGGAATGTCTATCAGCTATCAAATTGTCACGGAAAAACATAACGGTAAACTGGAGTGCTTCTCTACTCCTGGTGAGGGAACCGAGTTTGTGATTCAAATTCCCATCCGCTAACACGTCAGCGAAGCTATGTAAGGCCAAGTATCAGCCGTTATTAAACCATTTGACTAAATGCCTGTCACATATAGTCCTGAACGCAGAAACCGAGTTTTCTAACCCCCATACTTCGTTCAAACCTTGAATAAGACTTAAAAACCCGATTGCTGTCGGAGCGCGGAGCTTCCTGACATATAAACTCTTAATAACAAAATCTAAACCCGTCACTTTAGTTGAGATTTTATGTTTTAACTCACATCTTGCAGCATTCTCAATAACAGGCTTTCCGGCCTCTCCTTAAGAATGAATTTCTTGTGGGGTGGGCAGGAGAACCCGCCCAGAAAAGCCTTAGGTCGAATGGTGCAACATCTCTGTTTTAACCTAATGTGGAGTTGACTACTTTATATGAAGGTTCAATTTCTCATTTATCAATCAATATCGTTCAGTCCTTGCCGTGTTGGGGTTTGGTTTTTGCCTTTTTGAACGCAGAGAAACTTTCGCTGACTCCAAGGAAGTTAAAAGCTAAAGAGCTTGTCGCTGAGCCTCCAATAATTCCTGAATCCCAGTTTCTGCCATATCCAAAATTTGATTTAACTGACTCCGGCTGAAACTTCCTGCTTCCGCAGTTCCCTGAATTTCGATGATGTTCAAATCTCCATTCATTACCACATTGCAATCAATTTCAGCCGCCACATCTTCAAGATAATTCAAATCTAAAAACGGCTCGCCTTCCAAAAGCCCCACAGACACGGCAGCCACTTGACGAATAATGGGCGATCGCACTAAATCACCTTTTTGCACCAACTTGTTCAAAGCATCAGCCACAGCCACAAACCCGCCAGTAATTGAAGTCGTGCGAGTCCCAGCGTCCGCTTGCAAAACATCCGCATCCACAAGTATTGTGCGTTCGCCCAATAGTTGCATATCCAAGCACGATCGCAAACTGCGCCCAATCAACCGCTGAATTTCTTGAGTGCGTCCCGATAATTTCATAAATTCCCGCTCTTGGCGCTGCGGCGTAGATCCTGGCAACATTCGGTATTCCGCTGTTAGCCAACCTTGTCCGGTATTCTCCAAAAATCTCGGCACTCCAGGCTTGATTGTAACGCTGCAAAGTACCTGAGTATCGCCACTTTTTGCTAGCACCGAGCCGCTAGCAAATTTGGTAAACTCTCGATCGAAACTAATCGGACGAAGTTGATTTGGTTGTCGGCCGTCGGGACGCTGGAAAGACATAATATTTAGGTGATTCGTAATGGATAATTGGGAATTAAAAATTGCAATTGGGCATTAATATTCCGGCTTTGTTTGATTCCTTACATATGCAGTTATTCAATCTAAAATCTAAAATCTAAAATCTAAAATGGTATGACTATTAGCCCTTAGCCTCGATCAATTTGAGAAGATCCTGCTGGACTTGTTCAGGGGATTGGTCGCCATTGACAGTTAACAGTTTGTTGCGGTGTTCGTAATACTCTAAAAGAGGAATAGTTCGTTCGTGGAACACATCGAGCCGACGCTGTAAAATTTCAGGGTGGTCATCCGCTCGATCGCGCTCGATCGATCGCCTCAGCAAAACCTCGATCGGCACTTTCAACCAAATCGCCCAATCTAGCTGCTGAGCCAAATCGTTCAGCAAAAAATCTAACTCCTCAGCTTGAAAAGCCGTTCGCGGATATCCCTCCAACACCCACCCATTAAAGACATCCCACAGCAGCAGCCGGCGACCGATAAATTTAATCAAAATTTCATCGGGAACTAGCTCCCCTTTTTCCACATAAGGCACCGCGAACTTGCCCAAGTCTGTTTCACCTGCGATTTCCGCGCGGAGAATATCCCCTACTGCAAGCAAAGGAATGCTCACATTGCTGCACAGTTTTTCAGCCTGCGTTCCCTTCCCCGCTCCAGGCCCTCCCAGAATCACCAATCTCACAGTGCTTGCTCCTAGTGCCGCGACATTCAAATTCTACGCGATGTGTAGCTTTTCTTAACAGTCCTGGACTTCCCAAGACTTTCATCGCCTTGCTTTTTCACCGTCTAACTATCTAACTAGGGCGCTCCCCGCCGTATTTTGGTAAAAAAAATCGGTTTTTGCGTAAGTGCTAATTGAGTTCAAAAATCGAACAAACGACTGCGAATGCCACTGCCGCTAGCTTTTGACAACTTGTATATCTAGTGTTCGATCGGATATGCACTCGGCCCAGTACACTATATATTGTCAAGCAGGCTTCAGCCGCGCCAAGGTCGGAGCTGCACTCAAGACTTAGTTGCTGATTAAATATTGCCCTATGGTTGCTCAGTTACAAACCCCTAAACTCAATTTAACCCACAGCTTGCCCTACACAGTTCAAGGGCTGGTGCAAGTTTTTACAGGCCCGCACCGCTGCTTTTTTACCAGTGTCATGGCTCAAGCCCTCAGAATTGCAGGACAGGGAGCTCCGGTGCTGGCGGTGCAGTTTCTCAAAGGGGGAATTAATCAAGGGCATCAGCATCCGGTGCGGCTGGGGCAAAATTTAGATTGGGTGCGCTGCGATTTGCCCCGCTGCATTGACCAGGCAGATTTAGATGAGCTTGAGACGCGATCGATCGAACAATTGTGGCAGTACGTTCAAAATGCGGTGCGCGAAGGCCGTTATGCGCTAGTTATTCTCGATGAATTGAGTTTAGCGGTTAATTTGGGCTTGATTCCCGAAGCAGAAGTGGTGGCATTGATTGACAACAAGCCACATCATTTGGATATGATTTTTACCGGGCCATCCATGCCCCAAACAATTTTGGATGTTGCCGACCAAATTACTGAAATTCGCCGCAGTTAATGACAATAATTCAACTTGCGATCGCCTTTTTAGCGGTCGCATTTTTTATGTAAACAAAAGGCGATCGCTTAGCTCAAAGAGCGATCGCACGCTTATCAATTTAGCAACAACATTACGCTTGAACTACCGGATCGAACACAACACTCAATCGATCCGCCGGAACCATCCGCTTGAGAATTTTCAAATGACCGTCTGCATCAGACCAATTGCGAAACTCACCCACAACCACCTTTTCCACATTCGGAAGCGAGCGAACTACAGTCCACGGCTTGAGACGTTTTTCTGGCAACATAATTATATCTCCTTGGTAAATTGGAGCCAAAGCCAGTCAACGATACTTATTCAGGGCCTAGGCCTGGCTTTTGACTTTCTAAACTTGCCCTTCTCTCAAAACATAGCACAAAAAAAATGGTTTGTAATTATATCTTTTTTTCCGCTTTTTTTATACCTATTTTCTAGAGAACATATGATTAAACTCAAAACTTGTTAAATCTTTAATTCGCAACTCAAAACTATTTAATTACTAACACTTCCACTTCGCTAGCGTGCAGCGTGACTAATAACTTCTGCCTTCTGCCTTCTGCTTTCTACCTTCCTTCTACAAATCCCGCCGCGACAGCAGAAACCAGATCCCGCCCAAACCCAAAACACCGCACAAAACCCCGCCTTCCCACCCAAAAACAGTCCCCCCCGGCAAATGTCCAGGCTTTGCCTTAGAAGTAAAATTCAGCTCCGAATAGTATACCCACTGGCTGTTAACCCGCCAGCCCACTCGATCGCCAAACTTCTCCCAAACTGTAGCATCATAAACACCAGCTTTTCCCCCCGACTTTACCCACAAAGCCTTTTGCACAGAAAAACCGAATCTGCGGTGACTGTGCCGCACCCACAGTCGATCGATAGTCTGCAAATCCTTAGCTGGAAACTTCCTAATATCTTCCTCGCTCAAATAACCCCGTGAAACTTGCTCCATCACCTCCAGCATTTTCACAGAAGTTTCCTCATCAGCACCCCGCCAATTTTTAGCAGCCAGCAGCCTTGCCAAGTGAGAATAATCAATACCTTTTTCCGACTCTAAATTCTCAGAAACTACCGGATACTCAGCCACAGGTTGAGTCGGTACAGAAGGACTAAGAACAGTTGCCTGCTGCAACTTTTCCAGCGCTGGCACAACAATAACAGGAGGTTTTAAAGCCTCCAAAACTTCCACAGCAGATTTGTAGCGGTCTTTAACATATTCCTGAATCAACTTATCCAAAACCTGACCTAAATCCTGGCTAATTAGTGTTCCTTTTGGTAAAGCCTCCCTCCAAAGCCAGCGGCCTTCAAGCGGGTCGTAAAGGTCATCGTGAATGTCCCCGTAGATGTCGAGATAAGGCATAACAGAAGTCAGCAACCGAATGCAAGTCACGCCCAAACTGTAAAGGTCGCTAGCAGGAACAGCCCTACCGTGACGCTGTTCTAGAGCCGCGTAGCCGGGAGTTCCCAACTTAGTTCCTGTTTTCGCCGGAGCAGCAGCTACTACCTGTTTGGAAACCCCAAAATCTATCAGCACTAACTTACGATCGCGAGATCGGCGGATCACATTCTCAGGCTTAATATCGCGGTGAATTACATTCCTCTCGTGAACAAACTTCAATAAAGGCAACAAATCTAACAGCAGTTCGCTAGTTTTACTTTCGCTATAAGCACCGTACTTGTCTAATTCATCCTTTAAATTATTGCCATCAATAAACTCTTGCACCAAATACAAGCGACCATCTTCCTCAAAATAAGAAATTAACTGAGGAATTTGCGGGTGCTTCAGTTCGTATAACCGCCTTGCCTCTTGTTCAAACAGTCGAACATATTTTTTAAAATGAGCGGGCTTCCGCTGGAACTCTTGAGGGGGCGACAACTGTTTGATCACGCACAATTCTTCAAATTTTCCATGATTGACAGCTCGGAAAGTCCTGCCAAATCCCCCGTCGCGCAGCGGTTCAGTTGCTGCATAAAGGTCTTTTAACAGCAGCTTTGAACCACAATTAAGACAATACTTTGTGCCTGGTGGGTTCTGACGCTTGTCTCTTGGGCAATCGAGATTAAGGCAGTATGTCATATATAAAAAAAATGCGAACAAAATTATACTCAGGGTTTTATATTATTCAAGAGTCCGATCGCGAGCTGGTTGTTGTAGAGGCTAGACCTCGAACCTTACGGAGGCAGCAGCCACCTTCGCGATCGGAGGGGGCGTTCTCGCCCGACTGCCCCTGAGCAAGTATAACTCTCTTGAGGGTTTGACCTCAAACTCGAAGCCCAAATCTAACCTTAGACTTCGATCCGTGCAATACATTTGATTTAGCGGTCAAATAGCCAGCAGATTAAACAGAAATAGTAATTTATTACCAGCCCAGTTAGCTCTGCAACGCCGAAAAAAAACTTAGGATTCCGCCTGAGATATAATTTTATTGCCAGAGAGAAGCAGACTAACGGGAGCCACAGCTTCCGTCAAGTTCGATCGACTTTAATATTTTACCAGTATATTTTTTTACCTAAACAGGCAAAATCAACAATTCAAAATTCCCCAACAAACGCACGTTAAAATAAATACTAGCTTCCTCGATCGCAATCCGAGCGGAACCAGACAATTAGCCAGGTTTCCCTGTTTCCTTTTTTCAGCTATTACCAGTTACATCTATTTCGATCTGTCTACTTAATTAGGAACCGCCAGTGACACCAAAACTACAGCCCTCTCCAACTCCAAACTCCCACAAAAAATCACCAAAAGTACCCTGGTTCGAGCGGTTCATGGCACTGGTCGCCCTAGGAAATTTAAGCCTAGTAATATTTGACTTAAGTTACGTACCCGGGCGAGATTTCTACTTCCGGCAACTGCCAGCTCTCACTCAAGTATACGACCCATTTAAAGGAATTAAACCCCACCGAGACACCCAGCAATATCTAGAAACCTTAGAAGAATTAAAAATTCAAGTAGTGCAAACAGGCTTGCCCTCCCCCCAAGTAGCAGCTAAATTGCAGGAAATAAACAATCTGAGCGCGAAAATGATCGACGAAGATCCCTTTCGAGTAGCATCAAAAAGCGGCACCCTAGAAAAAATAAAAGACCGGATGCGCGATCGCGCCCCGAATCCGCAAGACTCGGCTAAACAATCATTCCAAACATTCTGGAGCCCTGACTATTTAAACAAACAAGGCTGGCAAAAAGAAATCAACTGGTTTGACACCAAAATTAAGCCATTAATCGCCACCAACTATTACCGCGAGATTGGAGAAAACGGCGAATTTACCGATAACTTCTGGCAAATCGACCTGCCATTTATTGCCATATTCGCGATCGAATTTCTAGCCCGTACCTACTCGATCAGCCGCCGCCACCGCAGCGTCACTTGGCGAGCAGCCATGCTCTGGCGATGGTACGACATCTTCCTGCTCCTCCCATTCTGGCGCCTGTTGCGAGTATTACCCGTCACAATTCGCATTCACCAAGCCAAAATGCCGGATCTCCAACCCATACGCACCCAAATCAGCCGAGGTTTCGTCGCCAACTTCGCCCAAGAATTGACAGAAGTAGTAGTAATTCAACTCATCAACCAGATGCAACAATCAATTACCACAGGCGAACTAGCTCGTCAACTCTTTAAATCCCCAAAACATCGCTATCTCGACATCAACAATATCAATGAAATAGAAGCGATCGCCACCCATCTAGTGCAAATAACGGTCTACAAAGTCCTCCCTCAACTCCAGCCAGACCTAGAAGCCCTCCTCCGGTACAATATTGAAAGCTTCCTCAAACAATCCCCCCTCTATCAAGGATGGAAGCAAGTACCCGGCTTGGGAAACCTGCCCGAACAGCTAGCACAGCAATTAGTTGCAGAACTCTCAAAATTAGTCACTCTCGGCCCCCAAGATGCCTACGAAGCCTTCAAAATCGCCAGCGAAGACCCCGTAAGCATCAAACTCTCAAGCCAGCTAGTCCAACATTTCGGGCAAGCTTTAGGAACCGAACTGCAACAGCAGCACACCTGGCAAGAAATACAACTGCTGCTGTGCGACTTCCTAGAAGAGTTCAAAATCAACTACATTCAGCGATTGAGCGAAGAAGACTTCGAGAAAATTTTAGAACAAGCCAAAGAACTGCAACGAATAGCCCCGCGTTAGGGCGTGTCATAACTCGGAAGTCCCCAAACTGTTCGGGCAAGTCTCCCCACAGAATGCCCGATCCGTAGCGGTACAACACCGCTTCCACGAACAACCGATTGTAGGCAGGCTGTCGCACACAAATAACCTTCACGTCCCAACAAATCTTTGATCCTTTCCCACTGTTCGTCCCGTAGGGCAAAACGGCGGCTTGTCCTGGCGATCGACTCCTTCTAGTCGGCTGTATCTCTACTTGACCTTCCTTTACATCAACTGATGACAAACCCTAGCCTTTAGGATTTGAAGAACCTTAAAATCATTGCCCGCCATGTGTTCACCTATAATACCAACCAAATTCACTATTAAGCTTAGATAGTTTCCCAGAATTACAAGAATAGCCCTAACTCCTATCCTGTGTCATAATCCCCTCTGCTGCACCGCTTTACTTATTTTTTTCCTCCCCAATTAGCAATTAGCAATTACCCTGCTGTAACTCCTGCAAATAAAACTTGCTGGAATTGTAAAGGTTCACGTGCGATCGGCATTGTCTACGAGAGTCATCTGCAGGGTTGTGCATCAAATCTTCAGCGCAGTAGTTAGTTAGACGGCCGTTAGGGTTCTCAGCGGCCTGGTGTGCCATGTTTTTAGCCAGAGGGATCATTTTTTTTAGACGTATATTATATCAATATATTATATGTAAGTTTGATGAAATTACACTTTTGGCAGCCCATCTGTAAAGTAAAGTTAAAAACTACTACAAATAGCTCTAAGCCCAGTAATCTATTAAATAGGATTGCTAACTGCTTTCCTAAAAGCCAAAATTTTTTACAAATGCTAGAAAAAAAATCAGGCGCGTCAGCATCTTTAGTCAGCTATAATTATAACTATATTATAGAAAACACGTAAGTAGCCATGCTTGTTAAAGCAAGTTACTGTCTAAAATTTTTCAATAACTATTATAAATTGCTTTTCAATATATATTTCCTCAGCCTCATTTCACTAAATCCACAGAGATTTTTCAGCCAACTCGTTACCCTAGGAGTAACAGCAATCAATGTCACAGACCTCTCCAACCACTTTCCTGTCAAACCGTTCTCAAAAAAAGCTGTCACTTCGCCTGATTTTAGTATTGCCATTCGTCGTGCAAATCTTTGCTGTTGTCGGGCTGACAGGCTGGCTATCCTTACGCAACGGACAAAAAGCAGTCAACGAAGTTGCCAGCCTGTTGCGGAGTGAAATTACGGCCCGCATCCAGCAGCAGCTCAACACTTACCTAGACACAGCCCCTCGCGTCAATCAACTGAATGCCAATGCCCTTCGCCTAGGGTACTTAAATCCAGACGAATTGGAGAGTATGGAGCGCTATTTGTGGGAGCAAATTCAAGCCTTTCCTTCTCTGCCCCAGATGGGTTTTGCTACTAAAACGGGAGAGTTCATTGCTATTGAACGCCAAAAGAATGGCCAAATATTTTTTAAAAGAGTAGATAAGGATAGTCGTACTGAATTTCATATTTATGAATCGGACAGCAAAGGCAATCAGACAAAGCTCTTAAAAAATTCTCCTAGCAACAATATACTCAACCGTTCTTGGTATAAAGACAGTGTACGCTTAGGCCGCCCCACATGGAGCAAAATTTTTCCGCTTACAGGTCAGAAAACGCTCTCGCTTCCTGCCGGACATCCAGTGTATGACGAAAGTGGCGAACTGCGCGGAGTATTCGTTGCTAATTTTTTGATCTCTTTCCTCAGTGACTTTCTGCAAAGCTTAAGAATCGGTCGATCGGGACAGACATTCATTATGGAACGTTCTGGACTCCTAGTAGGCAGTTCAACTCTCAAAGAAGCATTTATCACCAACAATGGCAAACTCGATCGCCTGAATGCTTTAGATAGCACAGATGATTTAATTCGGCTGACAACAGCGCATTTAAAAGAACGCTTTGGCGACCTCAGTAAAATTAGCAGATCTCAGCAATTGGATTTTACGATCGCCGGTCACCGACAATTCCTCCAAGTTATGCCCTTTCAGGATAGCCGAGGATTGGATTGGCTGATCGTGGTCGTAGTTCCTGAAAGCGATTTCATGGATCAAATTAACGCCAATACCCAGACTACCATTTTGTTGTGTTTGGGAGCCTTGGCGCTGGCTACCGTTTTGGGAATCTTAACCGCACGCTGGATTACGAGCCCGATTCTCCGTTTGAGCGCAGCTTCTAGGGCGATCGCCAGTGGCGACTTAGAGAAAAATGTGCAGGTAAAAGGCGTAGAAGAACTAGAAGTTTTGGGTCAGTCTTTCAACCTGATGGCACAACAGTTGCGCGAATCCTTTGAGGCGCTAGCCAAAACCAATTCCGAGCTAGAAATTCGAGTAGAAGAACGCACCGCCGAACTCACGGAAGCCAAACAAATTGCTGATACTGCCAACCAAGCTAAAAGTGAATTTTTAGCGAATATGAGTCACGAATTGAGAACGCCACTCAATGGCATTTTAGGATACGCTCAAATTTTAGAACGCTCGAAAACGATGGGCCCGAAGGAACTCCAAGGCATCAGTATTATTCACCAGTGTGGCTCCCACCTGCTAACCCTGATCAATGACATCTTAGACCTCGCTAAAATTGAAGCTCAGAAATTGGAACTGTACGCGAAAGATTTCCATTTTCCTTCCTTTTTGCAGGGAGTCGCAGAAATTTGCCGCATCCGAGCCGAACAAAAAGGAATTGCTTTTGTTTATCAACCAAGTTCTGAAATGCCTCCTGGTATCCACGCTGACGAAAAACGGTTGCGACAGGTACTCATTAACTTACTGAGCAATGCAATTAAGTTTACCAACGCTGGAGGGGTGACTTTTAAGATAGAACATCTGGAAAATGGGACAGGCGAAAAGGTAAAAAGCAATGAGCAAAAGCCAGCCTCACCAATTCACAAAATTCGGTTTCAAATTGAAGATACTGGCGTTGGTATGACACCAGAACAATTAAAAAAAATATTTTTGCCTTTTGAACAGGTAGGAGACAGCAAGCGTCAGGCGGAAGGAACCGGCCTCGGTTTAACAATTAGCCAAAAAATTGTTGAAATGATGGGTAGTACCATTCAAGTAAAAAGTCAGTCAGGAGCAGGCAGTGTTTTTTGGCTAGATTTGGATTTACGGGCAGCGGCAGACTGGGCAAATACAACCACTATTGTCAAGCAACGAAAACTCGTGGGCTACCAAGGTAGAAAGCAGAAAGTTTTGGTTGTGGATGACAAATGGGAAAACCTCTCCGTCATTGTCAATCTGCTGGATCCCCTCGGATTTGAAGTAACCGAAGCTAAGAACGGTCAAGAGGGTTTAGAAAAAGTAGAAGAGTTTAAGTTCGATCTGATTATCACTGACTTGGTGATGCCAGTGTTAGATGGCTTTGAGATGATGCGCCGTATCCGAAATTTGCCAGACTATAAAGAAGCGGCAATCATTGCTTCATCTGCCAGTGTATTTGCTACAGATCAACATAAAAGTTTGGAGCGTGGAGCCAACGATTTTCTCGGTAAGCCCGTGCAGGCAGAAGAGCTATTTGAGATGTTGCAAAAATATTTGGAAATAGAATGGATATATGACGAACTAAAAAAGGAAAAAATCAGCACAAATCCCCTTTCCTCGGCTCCTACATCACTTTCTGAATCGACCTCTTTCATGGCTCCCCCGCCAGGAGAAATGGAACTTTTATTTGAACTGGCGATGAGAGGCAACGTGAAAGGAATTGTGAAGCGCAGTGAGCACCTAGAGAAATTGGATCAGAAATTTGTGTCCTTTGCTGTTGAGCTGCGCCAGTTAGCCCAAGGCTATCAGGTCAAAAAAATCAAAGAGTTTATTACATCCCACAGGATAGAAAAAGAATGAAGGCAGCAAATATGGAAACAAGCACCATCTTAATCGTCGATGACAACCCTAGCAATCTGGACGTGCTTTCTGAAGCTTTAGCTGGTTCAGGATGGGAAATATTGGTAGCAATTGATGGCGAAACTGCCATCGAACAGGCTGAATACAGTCAGCCAGATTTGATTCTGTTAGATGTGATGATGCCAGGAATTGATGGGTTTGAAACCTGTCATCGGCTGAAGGCAAGTCCGCTGACAAACGAAATTCCGGTGATTTTTATGACTGCTCTTTCTGACATAGGAGATAAAGTCAAAGGCTTTAATTTAGGGGCGGTGGATTACATTACTAAGCCCTTTGAACAACAGGAGGTGTTAGCTCGCGTCAACCTCCATTTAAAGCTGCGTTCTCTTACTAAAATTCTTGCCGATAAAAATCTGCTTCTCAAACGGGAAATAGAAGACAGGCTCGCAGCAGAAGCAGCGTTACATCAGCTCGCGCAGGAGTTAGAAAAACGAGTGGAAGAACGAACGGCTGAACTTTCTCAAGCTTTGGATAATCTTAAAAAAGCTCAAGTGCAAATCGTTCAAAGTGAAAAGATGGCTTGCCTTGGTCAACTTGTAGCTGGGGTGGCTCACGAAATTAACAATCCAGTTAGTTTTATCTCCAATAATATCCCTATTGCCAAGGAATATATTGCCGATTTGATCGGGATGACTCGGCTGTGCCAGCACAACGTTACTTCGACATCAGAATTTGAGGATAAGTCCCAGGACATTGAGTTAGAATTTATTGTTGAAGATTTGCCAAAAATTATTGATTCAATGGAGCTAGGAACAGAGCGACTTTACAATCTTTCTATGTCACTGCGTAATTTCTCTCGGTTGGATACATCGGCACTAACGCCAGTGAATATTCACGAAGGGCTAGATAGTACCTTATTAATTTTAGCGCATCGACTGAAATCTAAAGGAAGTTTCCCAGGAATTGCAGTGATTAAAGAGTATGGAAAATTGCCGCTAGTCGAGTGTTATCCGGGGCAACTTAATCAGGTGTTTATGAATATATTGGCGAATGGAATTGATGCTTTAGAAGAGTCTACGATCAGTTGTCCGCTGTGCGGGGAAAAGAAACAGAGCAATGACAGTCCACAGATTCGGATCTGCACTGAAATGCTTCAGGATGACAGAGTGGTGATTCGGATTGCTGATAATGGGGTTGGTATAACTCAGGAAGTAATGCAGCATTTATTCACGCCGATGTTTACTACTAAATCAGTGGGTAAAGGCACAGGTTTAGGTTTGTCGATTAGCCGTGAGATCGTAGAAGGAAAACATGGTGGTAAGCTGACCTGCATTTCCTCGCCTGAATGGGGGGTAGAGTTTGTAATTGAGCTTCCTATTCAGCATTAGTAATGGGGATTTTTTAGGGTTAATCTTAGTTTTGCTGTTTAGTTAAAATACCGTTAATAATACGATCGCCCATGTCTAATCTACCAATCACCATCACTGTCAAACTCTTTGCCGCCTATCAAGAAGCAGAGGGCTTGT
The DNA here is from genome assembly GCF_036701085.1 of Microcoleus sp. Pol7_A1. Classification (NCBI taxonomy): domain Bacteria; kingdom Bacillati; phylum Cyanobacteriota; class Cyanophyceae; order Oscillatoriales; family Microcoleaceae; genus Microcoleus; species Microcoleus sp. Pol7_A1. Next base: position 13,096 of record NZ_JAUBQD010000038.1, on the reverse strand, counting down.
CCCAACTGAAATTAGAATTTCCCAAAGAAACCTCCGTATCGCAAGTCCTAGAACGCCTGAGTGCCGCCAACAGTTCTAGAGGCGACCCACCCGCTTCGCTATCAACAAGGAATTTGCCCTCGCCCCACCCCACTCCAAAACGGTGATGAAGTCGTCCTCATTCCCTCTGTCAGCTCTTCCCCTCTCCCCTCGGACGCTCCCCCGAGGGCGATCAGGTTTGTCACCGGGCGGGCGATCGAGCTAAACTTAGAACAGAGGCCTCCCTTCGATCGAAAGAAGTCCTCAAACTTCTTGGAAGAAATTGTTTTACCTAGGAGTGGGTCAAGCCCACTTTTTTTGTTGCATTAGTCGCAGGAAAAGAGCTCAGGGCGTCTGACTTGCAAGTTGAGGACTGATTTAGTAGGGGTAATCCCCCCGCTTGAGATCCCTGCTGGGATGTTAGGTAAGTCCCAAAGTTGAAGACGAAAGTCGCAGCCACCTAATCAAACCACCTCAAAGCCAAGCAATCTCAACACCAAATTTTTCCTTGCCGTGTCCGAGTTCAGGAGTTTTAACTTAAGTATTCGATATGACTCATCCCCTAATCCCACAAATCATTGACTTAGCTACCCCCGTTGCGGAAACACTGGGATTGGAAGTAGTGGGAGCAGTGTTTCACACCAACCAAAATCCTCCCGTCTTGCGGGTAGACATCCGCAACCTCCAACAAGACACCGGTTTAGGCGACTGCGAGCGCATGAGCACAGCCCTCGATGCCGAGTTAGAGGCAGCCGACATCATACCCGATGCCTATGTGCTAGAGATTTCCAGTCCCGGAATATCCCGATTGCTCAGCAGCGATCGAGAATTCATTACCTTTAAAGGTTTCCCCGTGACAGTCAAAGCCACCGAACCGGACTCGCGAATCAAAGAGTGGAAAGGACTGCTCCTGTCCCGGGATGAAACAGCGGTTTATCTCAATCAAAAAGGGCGACAGGTTAAAATTCCCCGCCCTCAGATTGTCAAAGTTGAACTAGACGAAGGAAAGGAGAGGTAAAGGGAAATTTTGAGTTTTGAGTTTTGAGTTTTGAGTTTTGAGATTGCCTCGCAGCAAGCTGAAAACGCTTGGCTGCGAGTTAATTTTTAACAATCCTATCTGTAGCTGCAGGTTGAATAGGGACAACAAATAAATTGTTACAGCACCGAGTTACCCTAATCCAATCCAGTAACTCATCACTCCTCTGTCATCACTTTTCCTTGAAACTTTTCAAGTACAAATTACCGATTACCAGTTACTTATTACCACAGCAAAAAAGGAGCGTTTTATATGTCAATGGTTCCCCTGCCCGGACTAAAAGAAATGGTCGAAGGTATTAGCAAAGAACGCAATTTACCCAAACACGCCGTCCAAGCAGCCTTGCGAGAAGCCCTGCTCAAAGGATACGAACGCTACCGCCGCACCCAAAAACTCGATCACTTCAGCGAAGAATACTTCGACAATTTTGATGTAGAACTCGACGCAGAACAAGAAGGTTTCCGCGTTTTAGCCAACAAAACTATTGTCGAAGAAGTCATCAATCCCGATCACGAAATCTCACTTACGGAAGTGCAAGAAGTAGCCACGGAAGCTCAACCAGGCAGCATCGTGCTCGTAGATGTAACACCAAATCAAAAAGAATTTGGTCGCATGGCCGCCATCCAGACGAAACAAGTTCTAGCTCAAAAACTGCGCGACCAACAGCGCAAAATGATTCAAGAAGAGTTTAAAGATTTAGAAGAAACCGTTCTTCAAGCAAGAGTGCTCAGGTTTGAGAGGCAGTCGGTAATTTTAGCAGTCACCAGCAGCTTCGGTCAGCCAGAAGTAGATGCCGAACTCCCTAAGCGGGAACAGTTGCCCAACGACAATTACCGGGCCAACGCTACATTCAAGGTTTATCTCAAAAAAGTAGGCGAAGGCTCTACTAGAGGGCCGCAGTTACTTGTTTCTAGAGCGGACGCAGGTTTGGTGGTTTACCTGTTTGCTAACGAAGTACCAGAAATAGAAGACGGGGTGGTGAGGATTGTCGCCGTAGCCAGGGAGGCAAATCCGCCCTCCAGGCACGTCGGCCCCCGGACTAAAATAGCAGTTGATACTCTCGATCGCGACGTAGATCCCGTAGGAGCCTGCATCGGAGCGCGGGGATCGCGGATTCAGGTAGTAGTCAACGAATTGCGCGGCGAAAAAATAGACGTGATCCGCTGGTCTCCAGACCCAGCAACTTATATTGCCAACGCTCTGAGTCCCGCTAGAGTAGATGAAGTGCGTTTAGTTGCTCCTGAAGGCAGGAGAGCTCACATTTTGGTCGCTGAAGACCAACTGAGTCTTGCCATTGGCAAAGAAGGTCAGAACGTCCGCCTCGCAGCTCGCCTCACCGGTTGGAAAATCGATATCAAAGATATTGCTAAGTACGATCGCGCCGCCGAAGACAGCAAATTGGCAGCAGAAGCAACTAGGCTCGAAGAACTAGCAGGCGACTACGACGCAGACGAAGCAGGCGACTACGACGACGAGGAAACCGCAGAATTTGAGGAAGAGGAGGCAGTCGCCACGGAGGAAACCGAAGCCGCCGTCTAAAAACTGTGACATTTACCGAAGAAGAATTCAGAATTCAGGAGGCAGAATCCAGAATGGGTTCTGTGCGACAGGATGGAGAATCGAGGTTGAAATCCCGCGATTTTAATCGGGGATCGCAAAAAATTTTTCCGTGACCGTTACCCCTGACATGGGGCATGGCGTATTTTGAATTCTGAATTCTGTCTTCTGACTCCTTGTCATAAGATTTTCTCTCTTCGGGAGACAAGGAGGACTTGTCCCCTACTCCCCCCTCTCCCCCTACTCCCCCTCTCACAAGAAATGAAATCGAACTACCGGTGCTGTGCAAGTTGTCGAAAAATAGCTCCTAAGGAAGCTTTTTGGCGAGTAGTCAGGCTCTATCCTTCTCATCAGGTACAATTAGATCGTGGCATGGGCCGATCTGCTTACCTTTGTCGGGAAGGCGAATGCCTCAAAGCAGCTCAGAAAAAAAATCGACTTGGGCGATCGCTCAAAGCGCCTGTGTCTGACGAACTGTACCAAACACTTTGGCAGCGTTTAGCCACATCTGACTGTACATCTTACTCTGACCGGGCCTGACGAAAAACCGACAATAGTTCGGTATCGACTGTATAAACCCTCTTGGCAGCCCTACCAGTAATTACCGGTAGCGCCAGCTATAAAACCCCAATCCGATCTGCCCACCAGTCTGGAAAGATTTGTGTCAGATTAGATAAGGGTAGGGTACTACCAGAGGTATCCTCAAGGTGGAAAGGCAAACTTTGAAGCTTGAGAGAGTGGGTTTTGCCAAAACTCAGACTTCGGAGTTCCAAGTTCCCAAACAGACTTGAGAATTCTTCAACCGCAGACTTCAGCGAGTTGCATCTTTTTAGATAAAATTGCTGAGCGAGTACCAAAACCCCGATTCCTGACACTGAATCAATCACAGCGAATGATGTCGTCATTAGAACAAAAAATCACAATGTAAAAACTGGTTGGCACAAAAGAGGGCAGAGTGGATGAACAACGGCAAAGTAAGAATTTACGAATTATCACGGGAACTAAATTTGGATAATAAAGACATCTTGGCAGTTTGCGAACGGCTCAATATTTCAGTCAAGAGCCACAGCAGCACAATTACAGAATCCGAAGCAGAGCGCATTCGCAAAACGGCGGAAAAATACGTAGCCAGCAGCCACTCTTCCCCCGGCAAGCCAGCTCCCCCCGAAAGAGCAGCAGCGCCATCTAGAGAATCTGGCCCTCACCCTAACGACCAACAAAAAAAGCAGCAAATTTTAGAAATACGCAGTCCAAAAGTACGGCCGGCTGGTGCAAACTCCCAGCCTGCGGGCAACGAGGAGCAAAAAACCCAGCCTGGGGCCACCGTGGCAACTCCTCCCAAGTCGCCCGCAGCTCAACAACTCCAGTCTCCAGCTAAACCGAATATCAATCGACCTGTACTGTCGAAGCCAAATGTCGCTGTGTCGGCGGCTCCGTCAGAAACAGTGTCGGAAACAGTGTCGGAAACAGTAGGTGCGATCGCGGAAACAACCGCGCAGGCTCAGGCACCTCTGACACCTCAACCTTCATTGGAAAAGGCTCCCGAACGCACCAAGCAACCGCCGCTCGCTCCCCCCGGGCCGTCGGCCAAACTCACGTCGCCGCCAGTTAGAGCAGCGTCCGAGTCGGCTAGCCGTACCCCACAAAATCTGGGAAACAAGCCGGTACTCAAACTTGCAAAAACCGAGCAAGAGCAATCAGAACAGTCAGAAACTCTGGAAGCGCCGGCTAAACCGAGCCGCCCTAGCAGACCTGCACCGGGAACTGCTACCGAATCTCGCGACGCGCAAAGACCTCGCCGCGAAGGCGTTGGTGGCCCAGTAAAAACTCAACTGGCCGATCGACCCCAGCCCGGTGGCCCGCGCCGGAGTCTTGCCCCCGCAACGTCAGCTACCGGGCTGCGTAGCCGGGGCGGTGGCACCGCAGCCATAGGGGATGACACTGATGACAATGAAGAAGATAATACGCCGTTGCTGGAGATTCCTCTCCTCGAAAGGCCCTCCCTCCCTCGTCCTGCCAAAAAGACATCGGTCATTTGGGAAGAAGATGATGACGAAAACTCAGATGCTGCTAAAGCTGCTAAGGCTGTTAAGGCAAAACGTTCTCGCCTCAAACCCATAGACGAGGATGATGATGACTTAGAAAACGGCTTGGATCTGCCAGCACCAGTCACTGTCAGCCTGTCCCTAGCCCGCCCAGCTAAAGCGAAGGGACAAGCAGCACCCAAGTCAACACCAACTCCGGGCGCACCTGGAAGCAGCGGAAAAAATAAGAGACCAGGCCCTTCTCACGATAAAAGTTCTTCTTCAGGCTCCAGCGGGGGACGCGGCAACCGGGGCAAAACAGCGGAAGCTAAGGTAGAACGTCCAGAAAAGCTGCTGCTGAGCAGGCCGATGACCGTTCAAGAACTAGCAGTTACTCTGGCTGTTCCCGAAACCGAAATTATTAAGCGGCTTTTCTCTAAAGGAATTGCGGTAAATATTACCGAAACCCTGGACATTCCAGCGGTGAGGATGGTAGCCGAAGAAATGGGCGTAGAGGTGGAAACCCCAGAAAAAGTAGCCCCAGCTATCAAAGTGATCGAGATGCTGGACGCAGCGGATTTGGAATACCTCGAACGCCGTCCCCCAGTAGTAACGATTATGGGTCACGTGGATCACGGCAAAACTACGTTGCTCGACTCGATCCGCAAAACCAAGGTGGCTCAGGGAGAAGCTGGGGGAATTACCCAGCACATCGGTGCTTACCACGTAGATGTGGAACACGAAGGCAAGAGCCAGCAGGTGGTATTTTTGGATACGCCCGGTCACGAAGCCTTTACAGCGATGCGGGCTCGGGGAACACGGGTTACGGACATCGCCATCTTGGTGGTGGCGGCCGACGACGGCGTGCGACCCCAGACAATTGAAGCGATCAGCCACGCGAAAGCGGCGAAAGTGCCAATTGTCGTGGCTATCAATAAAGTTGACAAGGAGGGTGCTCAGCCGGAACGGGTGAAGCAAGAGCTTACTGAGTACGGTTTGGTGGCAGATGACTGGGGCGGCGATATCACGATGGTTCCAGTCAGCGCGATCCGAGGCGAAAACCTGGATACGCTGTTGGAAATGATTCTGACAGTGGCGGAAATGGAAGACCTCAACGCCAACCCGCACCGACCGGCTAAGGGTACTGTGATTGAAGCTCACCTCGACAAGGCAAGGGGGCCTGTGGCAACTCTGCTGGTGCAGAACGGCACTCTGCGAGTGGGCGATATTGTGGTCGCAGGTTCGGCTTTGGGCAAGGTGCGGGCAATGATCGATGACCGGGGCGAGCGCGTAGAGCAAGCAACTCCATCCTTCGCGGTGGAAGTGCTGGGGCTGCGGGAAGTTCCTCGCGCCGGAGACGAGTTTGATGTCTTCGCAAACGAAAAAGAAGCTGCTGCGATCGCCTCTGGAAGAGCTACATCCCAAAGAGATTCCCGCCTGCTGCAAGGCGGCCGGATCAGCCTCAGCGGCTTCTCTCAACAAGCTAAGGAAGGCGTTCTCAAGGAACTCAACTTGATCTTGAAGGCAGATGTCCAAGGCTCCCTCGAAGCAATTGTCGGCGCTCTGACTCAACTTCCTCAAAAAGAAGTTCAACTCCGACTGCTGCTATCTGCTCCTGGGGAAATTACAGAAACGGATATTGACCTCGCAGCAGCCAGCAACGCTGTAATTATCGGGTTCAATACTACTCTCGCCACCGACGCTCGCCTCGCCGCCGACCAAGCAGGCGTAGACGTGCGGGAATACAGCATCATCTACAACCTCTTGGATGACATTCAAGGGGCGATGGAAGGCCTGCTGGAACCCGAATTGGTGGAAGAACCTTTGGGTCAAGTCGAAGTGCGCGCTGTCTTCGCGATCGGTCGCGGGGCTGTGGCTGGATGTATGGTACTCTCTGGCAAAGTCATCCGTAACTGTAAGGTTCGGGTGCGTCGGGGCAACAATGTCGTTTACGAAGGTGTCCTCGACTCCCTAAAACGGATGAAGGAAGATGCCAAGGAAGTAAATGCGGGCTTTGAATGCGGCATTTCCTTGAGCGGGTTTAGCGACTGGGCGGAGGGCGATCTTATTGAAGCCTACCGGATGGTTACTAAGCGCCGGACTCTTTCTCAATAGTTTTGAGTTGTGAGTGTTGGGTTGGAAGAGAAGTTTTGAGCGAAAGCAACTAAATTGCCGATCGCTCGCCACTATTCTCTTCACTCAATACTCCCAAACTCATCACTCGCAACTTTTGTTTTCAACTTATAGCAGAAGCAAGAAGGAAAAATGTTTTAGTTATCTGGGAGAGAAGGAAGAAGCAATACAAGCAGAGATGTCAGCAATTAAAAACGTCCTAATCCTCTTACCTGTTGCTGAAAATTCAAAATTTAAAACTTAAATAAGACTTACGCAAAGCAACCGATATTCTTCCCAAAAAGCTCGGTTTGACCGCTAGATATGTACTCTTCGCACCGGATTTCTGGGTCAAGAGTGCGTCTCAGACTGTTAAAACTCATAACTCATAACTCATAACTCATAACTATTTAAAGTGCGTTCTTTTTGGTCAGATCCTTTTTTGTGGATTCATGTTTCTGGGGCGGCTACACTGCCGATTTTCCTGGGACTGTGCTTGCTGGGACTCGCAGTGGGTTCTCCCCTGCTCCCTGTGTGGTTAGAAATGTTTTTAGTGGCTGTAGCAGGTATTGTTCCTGTGCTGTTGATGCAGTGGTTCCGCCCTTTTTACATTTTTAGTATTTTAGTGGTGGCGGTGAAACCGCAGAATTTAACTTCTTTGCAGCAGCGGATTCTGACTCGGTTTAAAACTAAGTTAAATAAAGGAATCGCTATTTTTGTTGCTGTTTTGCTGGCAGTAATTTTGTGGCAGCTCTACCGCTTCGCTCCCCTCGCGGCTTCGGTGGCTCCCTTTCCTCCTTCCTCGCGGTGGGCTGGATTGTTGTTGGCAGCTTCTGCTTTTTTCGCTAGCAATTTGTTTTTGCAGGTGTCTGCTAGTGTCATCGGGGTTTTGCTGACGCCGGAATCAGAATTTGCAGCGACAAAGCCTCATGTTTTAGAAAAAATTCGGCAGGATTTTACGATCGCGCCTTGGCAAGTCGATCGACTTTTGCCGGCTTTCGCAGCCGAGACAACTGCCGCTGTGGCTGCACCTGCAGAGCCAATGGGGCAAGCATCCGGCATAGGGAATTCGTCAGGCGGCAGTATTGTCAACCCGAAACCTGCTGATATCAACGGCGTTACATCTCTACCGGAAGAGTCGATCGAAAAAAAGTGAAATAAAAAATTAAGATAGACACACTTGTAGTTTAAGCTACTTTACTTTGGACAGATGTATGCTTTTAAAAAAACAGGTAATTCCCCTCTTATGATTGAGATTATTAATAGTCTTAATATTTAATTTTTAATCGCAGGCTGTGGATATTTTATATTGGTTATTTGGAGAGAAGAATCTATAATAGAGAGTGTCAAGGTAAGCTTTCAATCCTTACAGGGGATTAAAACAGAGGTATAACAATATGGCGAATTATCTACCGCTCTCACAACAGCCTCAAGCCGGAGAGCCGATCGAGCTGTGCGAAGATTCTGAAATCTGGGGCAGTCTCAAAGAAGCGATCGGCGCAAGTTCGGGATTTCAACGCTGGCAGCTAGAACTCAATTTTGAGCGTCAGCAGCAAAATGCCACCATCGATCAGCAGGTTCGTTCCTATCTGCGGGAAACTTTAGAAACTTTGGCTTACTGAATTCCTTAAAACCAAATATTGTCAAGGTTTGTGAATTTTACAGGCAAATTTTGCTGGCATCCCCTCCAATATGCTAAGTGAGTACCCAAAGTGAGCAAAGAGCCCAACTTCGGACATCAAATTGCAGGGGAGAGTATTTCTGCTTACTAAGTCTGGATTAATTCCCGCATTTTACTTGCAGCACACTATCAGAAAAATCAAGAAAAAATTAGCCTAAAACCCCCAATACAAAGCGACTGCAGCCGCTATCTATTGACGTGACCGTTGCCGAAACTCTTTATAATAAGGCTGAAGCAAAATAAAATTAATAGTGCGGTCGTGGCGGTACATCAAACCGTCCCAATCACCGTGTTTACACATCTTTTGCACCGTAAGTCCTATTAAATACTGTACAACCAGAGTTGAGGAAAATGCGCTTAGTCATAGTTCAGTATGCCGGCGATTACGCAGAAGCCTTTCAGCGTTTAGCCAAAGGTGGAAACGAAACATACTACGCTCAAAAATATTCTGTTGATGCCGTTACCGAGATGGCAAAACGAGCGGAGTCCGTAACTGTTATTTGCTGCATGACACCAGAATTTAACGATCGGGTTCTAGAAAACGGCGTGCGGGCGATCGCTTGCGGATTTAATCACAAAATTAATTACCCAAAATTGATCCAGTTAATTGCCGAGCAAAAACCGACTCATTTAGTGATGCGGACGACTCTTACAGATGTTTTCAAGTGGGCAATTAAAAACAAAATTAGAACCATCGCTGTATTTGCAGAATCTATTGCGACCACAAGTTGGCGAAATAAAATCCGCAACTATTTCCTAGCCAAGTTGTTGAATAACAAGCAAATAGAATGGGTAGGGACTTACTGCCTTACTTCATCTTTATTGTTCAAACAAATTGGAGTGAAACCAGATAAAATAATTCCTTGGGACTTCCTGATAGAGACCAATCCCGGCTCTTTGTCGCCGAAAGAACTCCCACCGACCCTCAACTCTTTGAAACTCTTTTACGCGGGCTTGTTAATACAAAGCAAGGGAGTTGGTGATATCTTAGAAGCCGTAGCCAAGCTAAAAGAACGGAATATATCAGTTAACTTAAAATTGGCAGGTACAGGCGAAGAAGAGTTTTTTATCGAGCGAGTCGAACAGTTGCAAATTAAAGATTCTGTAGAATTTCTGGGAGTAATACCAGCTCAGACTATAGAACCCTTAATGAGAGAATGCGATCTCGTTTTGGTTACTAGCAGGCACGAATATCCCGAAGGTTTTCCACTGACTATTCAGCACGCTTTACGCACTCAAACACCGATAGTAGCTTCGGATCACCCGATGTTTAAAATCTATTTGAAGAACGGCGTTAATTCCATGATTTTTGAGGCGGGGAACTCTCTGGCTTTAGCCGAATCTATCGAAAAAGTAATTTCGGATTCAGCGCTTTACCACAATCTTTCTGTCGCTTCTCACTCAACCTGGTATGAGTTGCGCCTACCTGTCAAATGGGCAGAATTGATCGATCGCTGGCTGGATGATTCCCCTGAAAGCAAACAGTGGTTATTTGACAAACGGCTGGCTTCTGGAGGCTACAACTCAAGGTAAAGTTAATAATTAGGTCGCTCTAATTAAACTTGAGTAGGACTTATATGTAGTCCTGTCATATAACCACCATCAGGCAAGTAGTGAGGACGAAGAGTCGTTTCTTAAAGATTTTAGGCAATAAAGACTCTTCGTCAGTCCTCTCCTTTTTAGTATTTATTTTGCCTGCATTTTTTCCCGAATCTGCTTTCCGCGCCTAGCAGCAACTTGTGGCCAAGTCAACTCCAAAGCTCGCTGGCGGGCGGCGGCTCCCATCTTAGCCCGCAAATCAGGAGAATTAGATAGTTTTCGCAGTCCCTCCACCCAGGCGTCTGTATCGTAGGGATCGAGAATTATGCCGTCAATGCCATCACGCACAACACCGCCTCCTCCCATCGGTGAAGCGAGAATCGGCAAACCATGACCCATTGCTTCATAGATAACGAGTGCGCTACCTTCCTCCAGACTGGGAAAGGCAAAAAAGTCAGCTTGGCGATAGGCAGAACTGTAGTCCAAGGCATAATCAAAATGAACTACATCAGGACGTTCCAGCAAATGGCTGCAAGTTTGAGCGATCGCCGGTTCGAGTCTGCCAAAAATTGTCAGTTTTCCCTTAATCCCTGCTCGCTCCCAAGCTTGCAAGAGCAGGTGAGTCCCTTTGCGGACGCAGGCAAAACCGAGAAACAGGATGTTAATTTCCTCTGACGGCGGTTTGTGGGAGTTATAATTAGGGAAATTTTCGGGCGACCAACCTTCAGTGGTTAACAGCAGTTTTTCTTCAGGAACTCCGGCTTCTTGAAACGATTTTACTACTGCCGGACTGGGACAAAACAGAAAGTCAACTAGCTTGAGTTTTTGCTCTTCGTTCTTAATTGTTTCTGGGGTAATTGCGTGTTGAGGTTGCAATTCCAAGCGAGAGTAAGCATCGTCAAGGATACTCTTAGCTTGCCTTTGACAAGTATTAACTCGCTCCCAGAAAATCGGCTTGCTCTGCTTGTTGACGCTCTTTACAGTATCTAAGGAGAGACCGGGCCACAAGTAGGCAGCATCAAAATCTTTGAGATCTTTGAGAAAACGCTTCTCTGTCTTAATTTTGGGAAGACTGGGGCTGCGGTAATACAGTTTTTTCAGAAATGACGGAATTGCTTCAACTATATTGGAGCCGCGGCAGGAGCGATCGCAACTCGGGACAACCATGCGAGCTTTCAGCTCAGGGTGTTGCCATTCTTTGCACACTGAAAAAAATACGTGGCTGATGGCTCGGTCATTGCAATGTATTGGGGATAAAGCACTTAGTTTTAACATGGGATTCATCTTGAGTTAACTAGAGTTTTTCTACTTTTTTCTAAACACGAAGATAGAAAAATGAGGCTCGGTTTAGAGACCAGTCTCGTTTGATTTAAAAGTAGATTCTGCCGTCTGACAGTGATTGTATGGTGACAAGATAACATTTCAGTAAATTCACTGACAAGGCCCTGAACCCAAAATTATGTATTTTTACTGTAAAGAATGAAACAGCAGCATCCACAACGCACTGAAAATTTTTCCAATATGTTTAGCGTCCTCCTACTAAATAGGGCTTTTCAAGCTTTTTAGATAACTTGGCGATTGAAATTGCTCCTACACATACTTTCGTCCTGGTTCTTACGGACTAAGATAACAGACCGGGTTTTAAGCCCGGATTTGCTAAGTAAGACCACTTAAAAAAACAGAATACCCTGAACCCCAACTTCGCGCCTAGTTGTCGGGAGTCTAAAAGCTATTGGATTTTACGTTTAATTAAAGTGATACCATTTTTTTAAAGATGTGATAGAGATAAAGAATGTAAAATCCAAGACCATCCGGTGAGAAAACCAATGACGCGAGCGGTGAAAGATGCCAAAATTTCCTGGACTTTTGTGCGGAGTTCGTCAAGATTACTAAACACCGACCAAGCTAAAGAATCTTTGAGATATTCCCACACTCTTTCTGTGGGATTTACTTCAGGACAAGCCGGAGGCTGAAATAGTAAAATAACATTGTCTGGTAATTCAGATGAGCCTAAATTATGAGCGGGTGCGTTATCAACTTGAATGATGTGTAATTCAGCAGGATATTGTCTTGACAAAAGTTGTAAATATGCTTCAAAACAAACTTTGTCTAAATGCGAAAACTCCCAAAAAAACTTTTTCCTGTAGCGCTCGATACTGCCCCATACAGCCAAAAACACTCAAACTTCCATTGATGCTTTCCGATTGGCTTTACGCCTGAAAGCGTCAGCTTGCGCCGACGAATTGTATGCAGCCCTAGACGAGTTTCATCACTACACCAAAAAGTGACTTTTTTATATTTTTTTACTTGAGGTAAAGCTTTGTCTAGTAAAGCTTTTATCTGTTGATGCAAGTTATTTTTAAATTCATTAATTGCCGTAGATTTATGAGAAACACTGCGAGGTCTTGGAATTTTTAATTTACTTTTTAATTCACCTCTCACTAAAGAATATACAGCCGGGTAACTACTGGCTATTCCTTTAATCAACCAGAGCCAGAGATGAACTTCTTGGTAACTCCGAAATCCTTCGGGGTCTCTCAACTCTTGTTGCAAGGTCGCTGCTATTTCAACTGAAAACTTTTTTGGGCGGCCAAAAACCTGCCTATTTTTCAACAGATTTTCCATACCGCCCTCTTTATATTGAGAGAGCCAGCGATGAATTGTTGCCTCACTTTTACCTAAAAGTGCCGATACTTCCCGCACAGTTTCTACTTGTTTTGACTGAAATAAATAAAGCATTTGAACTTTGTTATAAGCTAGTATTCTTTTTTGCTGTTTGAGGATTTCTCGTAAATTTTCTACAGATTCGGTAATCTTTATATGAGGACGACCAGACATTGTAATTCTTTCCTTTACTTTTTACAGAAGTCTATCACATCTTTAAAAAAATGGTATGAGGTGCTGATAATTAACTTGTCAAAGGCGTTGTGAAGAAAAAAACATCGAAAAAAAACATCCTAGCTGCTTTTCTGAAAAAACAGCTAGGATGTTTGTATGGCAAACTATTTCAGGACTTTAGGCTGCTGTTGCCAAAACCAGATTCTTAGTTTGACCGATCGCCAAACATTTTTTAACAGCAGCAATGACATCTTCCACATCTGCATCTGTTAATTTTGCCGAAATCGGCAA